>JARGFZ010000002.1 GCA_029210965.1 bacterium
TCTAACCAACTGAGCTATGGGCCCGAACATCTCTATGTATCTTGATTCGTGTCATTTGTCAACCTTATATGCATCCCCTTCGACCTGCCACGAATCAGAATACCCATGTATCGGGGTAAGGGAGTGCCGGCGTATCGGGGTTAAAGCTTTTCACGGTTTTTCTCCGTCACCCCTACACCCCGTTACTCCGACACCTCATTTTGTGAAGATTGTGGCCATAGATTATTTTATTATCAATCTTCATGAAATGGCTTTAATTTCTTACACCTGCTCGGATGCCGCAACTTCCGTAAGGCTTTCGCCTCGATCTGCCGTATCCTTTCCCTTGTCACGCTGAAGTTCTGGCCAACCTCCTCGAGGGTGTGGTCCGTGCGCTCGTCAATGCCAAAGCGCATTTTCAGCACCTTCTCCTCTCTGGGAGTAAGGGACTCAAGGACGCCCCGCACCTGCTCCTTCAAGCTGGCGTGTACCACAGCGTCTCCGGGAGAGATAACCTTCTTGTCTTCGATGAAATCTCCGAGGTGGCTATCCTCCTCTTCCCCAATGGGGGTTTCCAGGCTGATGGGCTCCTTGGCTATCTTGAGAACTTTGCGCACCTTGTCCAGCGGGAGATCCATCTTCTCTGCGATCTCTTCCGGCATGGGTTCCCGGCCCAACTCCTGCACCAGCTGTCTCGAGGTCCTGATGAGCTTGTTGATTGTTTCTATCATGTGGACCGGAATACGAATGGTCCTCGCCTGATCAGCAATGGCCCTTGTTATAGCCTGACGGATCCACCAGGTCGCATAGGTAGAAAACTTGTAGCCACGGCGGTACTCGAATTTATCCACCGCCTTCATGAGGCCGATGTTGCCTTCCTGAATGAGGTCCAGGAACTGAAGGCCCCTGTTGGTATATTTTTTCGCGATGCTCACGACCAGGCGAAGGTTGGCCTCCACAAGCTCCTGCTTGGCATCCCGGGCTCTGATCTCCGCCAGGCGGATTTTCTCACCATCCACCACGATGTTTCCACAAGGCATCGCTGCTTCTTTTTCCACCTCTTTGAGCTTTTTTCGGGAGTCTCGCACTAACTGGCGATAGCTTTCCAACTGAGCGATGGACATGCCTGCCTCGCGTGCAGCGGATTTGGCCCCTCCATCCCTGGCTTTTTTTACCAACTGGCCCATACGCCATTCGGTCAGACCGGTCCTTTTGTATATACTGTCTATTCGGCCCTGGTAAAGGAGGATTTTCTCCCTCAGCTCTGTCACCCTTGCGGAGAACCTGGCCACCTGGCGCGTATTTAATCCCAGATTCCTTATATCCCGGGCGTTGTCCTTCTCTGCCCGCTGGATGCGTTTCTCTAGCTCTTCAACCTTCTTTTTGGAGGCCTTTTCCGCTTCCTTCTTTAGCTGGTCGATACGTTCCATCCTGCGCTCGATCCGCTTGATGGTCTGCAGAACCTCTTTCAGGTTCTCGGCTTCCCTCTCCATCAGGCTCTCGCGGTTGGCTTCGGCTAACGCCAGCCTCGTTGCCTCATCCGGTTCTTCTTCGTTTTCTTCGCTTTCGGCGTCATTATCGGACGCTTCGCCCCCATTTTCCACCACAGTGTCTTCCGTATCGAAAAGGCTTTCCCGGAGCTTTGCCTCCCCGCGATCCAACCGCCCACCCAGAATGATCAGATCCCGGATGCAGATGGGGTTACAGGCAACGGTCTCCAGCACCTCCAGTTCGCCTTGCTCTATCCGCTTGGCGATCTCGACCTCACCCTCCCTGGTAAGGAGGTTGATCTGGCCCATTTCCTTGAGATAGAGTCTCACCGGGTCGTCCGTCCGCCCGGTAAGCGCTCCTGGAGCAACCTTTGCGGCTACTGTCTTGGTTTCCGGGTCCCCATCCTCATCATCCCCGTCGTCATCCTCATCTTTTCCGGTCTTGCTTTTGACATCCTTGATATGGATGCGTAGATCCGAGTCGATAATCTCGATGTCCAGGTCCCCGAACATGCCCACCACCTCGTCCACCTGCTCCGATGAGGCCAGTTCGTCCGGAAGAGCATCATTTACCTCGTCGTAGGTCAGATAGCCCTGCTTCTTTCCCTTGGTGATAAGTTCCTTCATCTCTTTCTGGCTTGTTGTGTTATCTTTCATTCCCCGTCTTCACCTCCGGATGAATTACCTCTCCATGAAACATTATGCAGCCCCCTCCCCGCGACCAGGTCACGGAGTTCGGCTTGCAGATTCTTCCACTCTTCATTGAGCTTCTTGCTCTCTTGTTTAGCTCCTCGCCGCACTGCTTCCGTCAGCCGATCACGTGTGTGCCGGATCTTTTCTTCCAGCCTTTCCCGGGCAAAGTGGAGCAGCAGGTCATCCAGAGCTTTCTCGGTCCCCTCCAATGGGTCTTGCAGAGCCCATCCGGAGAGTTCGTTCTTCCAACGGTCGTCAACCGTATCCAGAAGAGCTGTAAGGTTAACACCGGAAAAAATTTTTTCAACTATTTCCGCGATCTCGGGGCTTTTTATATCTCCGGGGCCAACAACCTCCGCCACCCTGGATACGACATCTGGTTCTCTGACCAGGATGTGCAGAAGCAGCTTATCCTTTCTGAGCAGTGGAGGAGGGTCCTTCTCTTCTAAAAATATTTTCCCTCTCTTTTTCAGACCCGCCAGACGCGCACGAAGGTCGTGTTGTTCAATGCGGAGGGTATCGCCGATTTCCTTGAGATAAACGCCCAACTTAACCCTGTCTACTATTTTAGCCAAATATGGGACAATTGCATCAATTACTCGAAAACGATCCCCCATTTTGTCGCCCGAATGTTCCTGGCGGGCCAATTCCAGAACATACATCACCACATCCGGCGCCTGAGCAACTCTTGCGGTAAGCTCCGTGGCTCCCATTTTGCGCAAAAAACTGTCCGGATCCTCACCGGGGTCCAGGGGTGCGACACGACACTCCATACCCTCACCCAGGAGGATCATTCCGCTTCTGTGAGCAGCCCTCCGACCAGCTTCATCCGAATCAAAAAGCAGCACACAGCGTTCAGTCAGCCGGTGGAGCTTTTTCACCTGATCCTCGGTGAGCGCTGTACCGAGGACTCCAACCACGTTCCGTATCCCTCCCTGGTGGAGGCAAATGACATCCAGGTATCCTTCAACAAGGATCACTTCGCCGGCCTCTCTCACATAAGGAGCCGCCACATCCAGTCCAAAAAGAGAGTCACCCTTCCTGTACACCGGAGTTTCAGAGGTGTTGATATACTTGGGGAGGTCATCGCCCATGACCCTTCCGCCAAACCCCAGGACTCGCCCGCTAAGATCCTTTATTGGGAAAACCACCCGGTCTCTGAAGCGATCGTAAGGAGGCTTGCCCGAATCGCCCTTAATAAGCAGGCCGGCCGAAACAGCCACAGATTCCCCTATGTTCTCCTCCCCCAGGCGTGAGGACAGGTTCCTCCATCCTTCTGGAGCGTATCCCAGGTCAAAGGTTTTGCTTACATCCGAGTGAATGCCCCTTTGCCCCAGGTATTCCCTGGCTTTTTTACCCTCCTCAGATTTCATCAAGGCTGTGGAAAAATATTCCGCAGCCACCCTGTTGGCGGTGAACATGAGATCCTTCTGGTCTCTGCCGACACCACCGGTGGAGGGTCCCTCCGGCAACTCTATGCCTGATTGAAACGCCAGCTTTTTCAGTGAGTCAACAAAGGGAAGCCCCTCGTACAACATGACAAAGCGGATAACATCCCCGCCTGTATCACACCCGAAACAGTGAAAGATCTGGCGCGCAGGGTTTACCATAAATGATGGTGTCTTCTCCTGATGGAAGGGACAAAGAGCCTTGAAAGCGGACCCTGACCGCTTCAGCTCAAGATGGCGGCCGATGACATCGGCGATATCATTGGCCTCCTTGACCCGCTCTATGGTGTCTTCATCGTAGCGCATAGATTCAGAATGCAGAACGCAGAATACAGAACACAGAAGGGGGAGCCCCAGGAGAGCTTTTCTTCTACGTTCTACATTCTACATTCCAATAATCGCTCCCACATCTAAAAAAACATTTTTACCTATGACCATGTATACTCTGCTCAAAAGCGTCCTATTCCCTCAATTCGGCAATTGTTACTCCCGCGCCGCCCTGGTCCAGGGGAGCCGGTCCGAAATTTGACACCCTCGGGTCGCCCTTAAGAGCCCCATTGATGGCCCTTTTCAGAGCTCCTGTCCCCTTGCCGTGTACGATCCGCAAAAAGCGGTCGGACCCGAGAAGGGAGTTGTCGAGGGCCTTGTCAAGAGACTGAAGTGCATCGTCAACGGTGGTGCCGATAAGGTTTATCTCCGAGGGAAAATGACCGCTGCCTTTGAAGGACACATTAGTGCCTTCGCGCCGGTTTTGCCGCTTTTGACCTGGGCTATCAACTGGCGAGAGGTTCTGTGTGGAGACCCTCATGCGGATCCCTCCTGAAAGGACTTCTGCCTCCCGCCCACCGGCAAGAAGGTCCGTAACCGACCCGAAAACACCCAGCGAAAGGACTTCCACCTCTTGTCCTGTAGCAATGGGCCCGTGGCCTTTTCTCGGCGGAGGCAGCGGGATCTTCTCCACGATCTGTTTTTCCATCGCCCGGATGTTATTCGTAAGGGAGGATTTCTTCATCCTCCCTCCTTCATCCTTCATATTTTTTATAAGGTTTTTGCCCCTTCTCTCGATATCCCGGAGCAGCGCCTTTGCCTCTCGGCGGGCAGAATCATTCATTTCCTGTGTCTGCCGAATAAGCTCTTTTTTTACCACACTCAGATCCTGGCGTTCAGCTGCAAGCTTCCGGGTGATCTCCTCAGCCTTCTCCCGGGCCACAGACTCCCTGTCCACTTCATCGGTGAGCCGGCCCAGAAGGTCGTCCACCTGAACAGCGCCGCTTCCCATCACCTCCCTGGCCCGGCTGATGACCGAGCGTTCCATACCCAACTGCCCGGCGACCTCCAGGGCATGGCTTCTGCCTGGTGCCCCCATTCTCAAACGGTATGTCGGTTCCAGAGTCCTGCTGTCGAACACGGTGGATGCATTATTGGCAAAAGGTGCCCGGTAGGCAAACTCTTTGAGAAGGTTGTGATGGGTTGTCACCGCTACACACGCCCCTTTTTCGTTGAGGGCTTCGAGAAGGGCGATGCTCAAAGCAGATCCCTCCTGGGGATCAGTACCTGCTCCCAGTTCATCCAGGAGCACCAGGGTGGCGCTGCCGGAAGCGTTCAGGAGTTCAGCTATGATCTTTATGTGCCCGGAAAAGGTACTCAGATTCTGGGACAGGCTCTGTTCGTCACCAATGTCGGCAAAAACCCGATCGAAGACCCTGAAACGGCTTTCATCCGAAACCGGGACAGGGATTCCGGATTGCACCATCAAGGTAAGCAGACCCAGTGTCTTCAACGCAACGGTTTTGCCCCCCGTGTTTGGCCCGGTGATCACCAGGGTGGTGAATTGACCGCCGATCCTGATTTCGATAGGAACACATTCTACACCCGGTTCAAGGACAAGGTGTGGATGCCTGGCCTGGACGAGCACCGTTTCTTCATTATCCAGGCTGGGGATGAGACCGCCCAGCTTCACCCCCAGGCGGGCCTTCGCCAGCACAAGGTCCAGCTGGGCCAGATTGCTCAAATTAGCCGCCATCTCATGCCGGTAACCGGCAGCAGCATCGCTCATCCGGGCCAGGGCTCTGCGGACTTCTTCCTCCTCCTTCGCCCGGGCCATAGCAAAACTGTTGTTTAACCCCACTGCGAAAAGAGGCTCTACGAAAACAGTCTGCCCGCTCTGGCTCGTATCCTGTACCACCGCCTCGAAGGTGCGATTGTATTCAGGCTTGGCCGGCACTACGAAGCGGCCGTTTCTCAGGGTTACATACTGCTCCTGGATGACCTTGGCCACCGATCTTCCACGGATGAACTCCTCCAGCTTTCCTGTAGCCGCGCTTCTACAGGACCTGAGCTCTTTTCGCACCTTGGCAAGTTCCGGGCTTGCCGCATCCAGAACCTCGCCTTTCGTGGAAATAGACTTTTCCACCCACCGTTCCCAATCCGGGATCCCGGCCATACCGTCCACAAGTGCACACAGTTCGGGAAGCTCCCGCTCCCTGTCCCGAACAGCTGCCTTGGCATAACGCACCGCTACCTGGTTTTGTATAAGCCTGAGCAGCTCCAGCGGCTCCAGGACCGCTCCTGTCACGGTAAGACGCCCAAGGATGCCGTTGGTGTCGTTGACGTTCCCCAGATCGGGAGGCTTGTCTTCCAGAAGGCACAATGCCTCGGCAGTGATGCCGCATTCACGAACGACATCGTTCTTGTCCCAATGGGGAATAACGGTTTGGGCGAGGCTTCTGCCCGGCTCAGACTGAGCACATAGCGCCAACCGGGAAAGGGTCTCCCGATACTCAAGGACTGTAAGGGTATGGTCGTTCATTCACCCTGCCGGGTTTGGGATAATAAGGGGGAAACCAACATAAAAAATTCAGGGGGCCGGGCACTTTCAGTCGGAAAGGGCCTCTTTTACGATCTCACCGACCAGCTTTCCGTCTGCCTTGCCGCGCAGCCTTGGCATAAGTTCTTTCATGACTTTCCCGAAATCACTGGCGCCGGTAGCGCCTACGGCTTGGACCACCTCCTGAACAACGTCTCGCACCTCGTCCGGTGAAAGCTGCTCGGGAAGGTATTCCTGGAGGATGGCCAGTTCCGATTCTTCTTTTTTCACCAGGTCCATCCTGTCCCCCTCCGCAAATGCTTCCATGCTCTCCCGGCGGCGTTTGGCGGAAGAGGTGATCTCCGCGAGGACTTCGTCATCATCCAGAGCATCCTTCTTTTCGATCTCCCGGTACTTGATGGAAGACAGAAGGAAGCGAAGGACGGAAACGCGGTTTCCGTCCTTCGCCTTCATGGACTTTTTCAGATCATCATGTATTTGATCGATAAGTTTCAAGCTAGGGCGTCTGTTTCTTGGACATCTTGATCATTTTTTTACGCGCAGCAATCATTTTACGCTTGCGTTGAATGCTGGGCTTCTCGTAGTACTCCCGTTTCCTGACTTCGGAGAGAATTCCTGACTTCTCACACTGTTTCTTGAAACGGCGAAGGGCACCTTCGAAGCTTTCATTTTCTCTGACCCTTACACCAGGCATTTACACCCCTCCTTCCCAACTGGAATTTCTACAAGGCGCCATTCTACCAATAACCTCACATTTTACAAGTGCCGATCATAACCCGAAACCCTGGGTAGTTTTAAGGTGGTTCTCAGTTGAGGCAGCGTTTTTTGCTCCAGAATCACCATGGCATAATGTTTTACGATTCTGGGATTTCAGGTCAGACACTCCAGTTTGCGGCCCCCCATGAGGTGCATATGAAGGTGGAACACGACCTGCCCCCCATCGGGGTTGCAGTTGATCTGAACCCGATATCCGCCCTGGGCCACCCCTTTTTCTTCGGCAAGCTCGGCTGCCTTGAGGGTCAGTCTACCCAACAGCTGCGCCTGCCGGACCCCGGCATCGTTAAGGGTCGCCATGTGCTGCTTCGGGATCAAAAGAAGATGTACCGGGGCCTTCGGGTTGATGTCCTCGAAGACCAGGATCTCATCGTCCTGGTATACAACGGTGGCCGGGATCTCCCCGGCTGCTATTTTGCAGAAGATACAGTCGGACATGCGCTCCTCCTTGTCGCTGATCTCAGATTTCAAATCTCATACAGAGTAATGCTTTTATTTGAGATCTGGGATGTGAGATATGAGATGCCTATTTCCGGCCCGCCTTTTCCTCCAGGCCAGACTTCCCCGCCCTTCCCGCAAGTTCCTCGCGGACCTGCTCGGGTGAGACACCTGCCTGAGCCAGCAGCACCCAGGCGTGGTAGATAAGGTCTGCAGCCTCATGGACGACATCCCTCGGCCCCTTATCCTTTGCCGCCTCTACCAGTTCACCAGCTTCCTCCAGGACCTTGGCACCAATGGCCTCCATCCCTCCTGTAAACAGCTGGCTGGTGTAGGAGTCCTCTGCCGGGTTCTTTTTCCGGTCCGCTATTACTCCGTAAAGCCTGTCGAAAGCCTCACGGTTGTCTTTGTCGCCGTAAACCTGGCCGGCGTCAAAAACAGATTCCGACACCGTTCCTCCCTGGAGGTTACGGTAGAAACAGGATCGGTGTCCGGTGTGGCAGGCGGCCACATTCTGATCGGCCTTCACAAGGAGGCAGTCGGCATCGCAGTCGAAAAGGACCTCTACCACTGCCTGGACGTGCCCTGATGACTCCCCCTTCTGCCACATCTTCTGTCTGGAGCGGGAGAAGAAGTGGGTGAAGCCCGTCTGGACCGTTTTTTCTATGGCCTCTGCGTTCATCCAGGCCATCATGAGGACCTCACCGTTGTCGGCATCCTGGACGATGGCGGGGATGAGGCCGTCGGAATCGAATTTTAATTGGGTAAGATCTAATTTGCTCATAGTGTAACTCCCGCAAATTGATCTCAGATCTCACATCTCAGATCTCAAAAAATAACAGCGCGCTATATGAGATTTGAGATTTGAGATTTGAGATAGTCTAGAGCCTCATCGGTACACCACGGCTTTGAAGATATTCCTTCGCCTCACCAACCGTATACTCTTTGAAGTGAAAAATTGAGGCGGCCAGGACCGCGCTGGCGCCCCCATCCACAAAACCTTTGTACATGTGGTGGAGGGTCCCAACACCTCCGGAGGCAATGACGGGGACATTGACCGTGTCGGAGATGGTCCGTGTCAGCTCGATGTCGTACCCGTCCTTGGTGCCGTCCTTGTCCATGCTCGTCAGCATGAACTCCCCCGCCCCGTATCCCTCCATCCGGGCTGCCCACTGGACAACATCGATCCCCGTCGGCGTTCTGCCGCCGTGGATATAGACTTCCCATGCAAGAGAACCGTCGGGGCCCGAAGTGCGCTTGGCGTCGATGGCCACAACGATGCACTGGGAACCGAATCGCTTGCTCGCCTCCGACACAAACTCGGGCCTGTCCACCGCAGCTGTGTTGATGCTCACCTTGTCGGCCCCGGCCTTCAGGAGATCTCTTATGTTTTCAAGGTTCCGGACCCCCCCTCCCACCGTTAGCGGGATAAAGACCGTTTCGGCGGTTCGCCGCACCACGTCGAGGATGATCTCTCTCTTGTCGGAGGAGGCTGTGATGTCCAGGAAGGTGACCTCGTCGGCCCCCTGTTCATTATAGGCAGCGGCGACCTCAACAGGATCACCGGCATCAATGAGGTTGACGAACTGCACGCCCTTCACCACCCGTCCTTCGGTCACATCAAGACAGGGGATGATCCTTCGTGCAAGCTCATCCTTACCTGGGCTCACAGGGCGTCGCTCTCCTTCTGTATCTCTTTCACCGCCCTGGCCAGGTCGATGGTTCCCTCATAGAGGGATTTGCCCAGTATGACCCCTTTAACACCTTTATCCTCCAGCTTCGCGGCCGCTTTTATATCTTCATGGCTGTGCATCCCCCCGGATAGAACCACCGGAATGGCTACGGCTTCCGCCAGCTGGGCGGTAGCACCGAGGTTGGGTCCCGACATGGCACCGTCCCGGGCGATATCGGTATAGATGATATGGCTTGCGCCTGCATCCTCCAGTTCCCTTGCAAGGTCCATAGCCCGCAGTTCTGTCACCTCCTGCCACCCCTGGACAGCGACGAAGCCGCCCCTGGCGTCTATGCCAACAGCGATGCGGCCCGGAAATCGGGCGCAAACACGGCGCAACATATCACGGCTCTGGTATGCGGCGGTGCCCAGGATCACCTTTGAAACGCCAAGCTGAAGGTAGTCCTCCACGATCTTTTCGCTGCGTATGCCTCCTCCCAGTTCGATGGGTATCTCTATGGCCTGCAGTATCCTGGAGATCGCTCCAAGGTTTCTGGGCTCCCCCGCCATGGCACCGTCAAGATCCACAACGTGGAGCATCTTCGCTCCGAGGGATTCCCATTTTCTGGCGGTGTCCTCAGGTGAGTCCGAATATATTTTGGCCGTTCCCATTTCTCCCTGGTAAAGGCGAACACACTTGCCACCCTTCAGATCGATGGCCGGCAATACCAGCATTTAATCCTCCTTTTTGCGAGGTTAACTAGCTTCGCTCACGATCCTTCCAAAATTTTGAAGGACCTTCAGGCCATGATTGTGGCTTTTTTCCGGGTGAAACTGGGTCGCGAAGATGTTGTCCCGTGCAATGGCAGAGCAGAACCTCTCACCATAATCGGTCCATCCGCAAACGACAGATCCATCCTCAGGGGCTACATAATAAGAGTGGACGAAATAGAAAAATGAACCATCCTCAATTCCCTCAAACAGCCTGTTATCTCCGGAGTAATGCACCCTGTTCCAACCCATATGGGGGACCTTGAGTCCAGAGTCAGGATCAAAGCGTACAACCCGGCCAGGGATGACATCCAGGCCGCGATAAACTCCAAACTCCTCACTGATCGTCATGAGAAGCTGCATACCCAGACAGATCCCCAGGAAAGGCTTCCCCTGCTCGATGGCACCCATTACAGGAGCCACGAGGCCGGCTTCGGTAAGGTTGGCCATGCAGTCCTGAAAAGCTCCGACACCGGGAAGAACCACGGCGTCAGCAGACTGGACCGCAGCCGGATCGCTGGTGATAACAGCATTGACCCCGACTTTTTCCAGCCCCTTCTGAGCGCTTCGAAGGTTGCCCATTCCATAATCAACAACGACTACGGGAGGGCTTTTGGCATGGACAGAAAGGTTCACTCGCCGAGCCTGCCTTTGGTGGAAGGTACGCCATGGACCCTGGGATCAACGGTCACTGCCTGGTCAAGTACCTTGGAGAAGGCCTTGAAAATTGCCTCTGCCATATGATGTCGGTTCCTCCCGGCATCCACACGGATGTGAAGGTTCGCTCCCGCGTTGTTGCAGAAAGCCTGGAAGAACTCCGGCAGGAGCTCCATGGCGAACCCCCCTATATCTCCGTCCAGGGTGGGGAGGGATACCGCCAGGTAGGGCCGGCCTCCAAGGTCGAGGGCAACGGTTGCAAGGGCTTCATCCATGGGCAGAACGACCCAGCCATACCTTCTGATGCCCATAGCCGAACCGAGGGCCTCCTTGACCGCAAGTCCGAGGCAGATCCCCACATCCTCCACTGTATGGTGGCCATCTACATCGAGATCTCCCTTGCATTGCACTTCAAGGTCGAAGAGTCCGTGCCTGGCAAACAGCTCAAGCATGTGGTCGAGAAACCCCACGCCTGTTGAAACGTCAGATGTGCCCTGGCCGTCCAACACCAGGTTCATTGAGATCCGGGTCTCCGAGGTCTCTCGGACCACTTCCCCCTTACGCATCCGTGCCTCCCTCCGCAAAAAAATATTTTAACCTGTTTATGAGGAGATCGTTTTCCTCGGGCATGCCCACTGTTATGCGAAGCGCATCTCCCGCGACAGGCAAACGGGAAAGAAATTTTACCACAATGCCGCTGTCTTGCAAAAATCGCCATAACGCCTCTTCCCTGCCACCGCACTGCACAAGGAAAAAGTTTCCCCTGGAGGGAAACACCGCAAAGCCCGCACTTTCAAGTTCCACTGCCAGTCGTTCACGCTCAACGACTATGTCGGCCACCCGGGAAAGTACCCGCTGGTAGTTCCTGAGGACGGCCTCACCCGCGATCTGAGTGTACCGGCTGAGGTTAAACGGAAAACGGACCTTGTTGACCTCATCGAGAAGGTCCCTCCCCGCAACCAGAAAACCGCACCTGATGGCAGCAGCGCCCACCTTGGACAGGGTCCTTAAAACAGCCAGGTTGCTGAAAGAGGCGATCTCTGTGATCCACGAATCCTCCCCTGAAAAATCACCGTAGGCCTCGTCTACAACCACAAGTCCCGTGGCGACATCCAGGAGTGAGTGAACCTGCTCCCTTGAATAAAAGGTTCCTGTAGGGTTGTTCGGGTTGCTGAGGAAAACGATATTGGGGTTTTTCTCCCTGATGGCCCGAAGCATCGCCTCCATGTCCGGTGCAAGGCCAGGTCCCAGAGGCACCTCGTGCACCTCGTAGCCTGCTGCCTGGGCCGCGACAGAGTACATGGCGAAAGTGGGCGTTGGTACAACGATAACGGGCGGGGCCTGGTCCTGGCTCCCCCGCAGGGTCCAGAGAAGAAGTCCGATAAGCTCATCGGATCCGTTGCCCGCCATGACATTTTCCAACAGACAGCCGAACTCGGTGGCAAAGGCGCTTCTCAGATCCCTGGAGGCCGGATCAGGGTAGCGGTGAAGGGGCATATCCTCAAGAGCCGCTCTGATCTCCTCCAGGATAACGGGATCGGGGGGATGGGGACATTCATTGGCATCCAGCCGTACCGGGTAGCTCCCCTCAGGAGGGGCATAGGCGGTAAGCCTGACAAGGCCCTCCGGCAAAAGCCTGGGAAGATCCAGTTCACTCACTGTTTCCCGACCCTCAGATCCACAGCTCGGGCATGGGCTTCCAGGCCTTCAAGTCGGGCGAACTGCGCGACCATTCCCGCTTTTTCAAGGAACGCTTCCCGATCGTACCAGATGATGCTGCTGCGCTTGATAAAATCGTAAACACCAAGGGGAGAGAAGAACCGTGCGGTACCTCCTGTGGGCAGCACGTGGTTGGGGCCCGCCATATAGTCTCCCAGGGCCTCAGCTGTGTACATTCCGAGGAAAATAGCGCCGGCGTTTTCTATGGAATCCAGGGTCTTTTCAGGATCCGTAACCATCAACTCCAGGTGCTCTATAGCGACCCGGTTGACCACAGAAATTGCCTGCTCCATATTGCCGGCCAGAAGCAGGTATCCTCTCGAATCGAGGGATTGACGCGCAATATCCTGGCGCGGCAAAAGCTCGAGCTGTCTGCGGATTTCCTCAACCGTACGGTTGAGCATGTCCTCGTCATCGGTCACGAAGATAGGATAGGCGAGGGGATCATGTTCCGCCTGGGACAGGAGGTCGGCTGCGGCAAGAACAGGATCCGCGGTGGAATCTGCCAGGACCAGGATCTCACTGGGACCGGCGATCATGTCGATATCTACATCGCCGAACACGACCTTCTTGGCCATGGCAACGTAGATGTTGCCGGGACCCACGATCTTGTCCACCCGGGGTACCGTGCTGGTCCCGTACGCAAGAGCAGCGACAGCCTGGGCGCCACCGATAGTAAAAACCCTGTCGACACCGCATATCGCAGCTGCTGCGAGAACAGTTTTATTAACTTCGCCACCAGGGGTCGGCACCACCATGATTACTTCCCGGACCCCGGCAACCTTTGCAGGTATGGCGTTCATCAGGACAGAACTGGGGTATGCCGCGGTTCCCCCGGGAACATAGATGCCCACCCTAAAGAGGGGTGTGACCTTCTGTCCCAGCGTGATCCCGGGTGAGGGTTCATAGGTCCAGGTGTCTTCGAGCTGTCTTTCGTGGAACTCCCTGATGGAATCCGCCGCCACCTCAAGGATCTTGCGATCCTGGGCGGGAATCTCTTCCAGGGCCCGTTCAAGTTCATCGAGGCCCAGTTCCATACCGGATTGTTTAAGGTCGAGATTGTCAAACTTGAGGGTGTACTCAGCCACAGCTTCATCACCCCTGCGGCGAACCTGTCCAACGATCTCAAATACCGCCTCCATGACACCTTGGGGTACCGTCTCCCCGCGGGTCTCGAGGGTGGCGATTGTGGATTCGAAATCAGCATCTGTGTGTCGCACGATCTTCATTGAAAACCTCCTGATGCGACACACGTGCCGGTGTGTCGGCGTGTCGGCGTGTCGGCGTGTCGGCGAAAAGATCTTTCACCGATACCCCGATAATCCCATACCCCGTTACGTGTGTTTCAGCGTACCCCTGATCGCCTCTATGATCGGGACTAACCGATCCGCCTTTATTTTCATGCTGGCGCGGTTAACTACCAGGCGCGCTGTTACCTCCATCACATCCTGAACTTCAACGAGGTTATTCTGCCGCAGGGTCTCCCCTGTGGAAACCAGATCGACGATGCGGTCAGCCAGGCCTACAAGGGGGGCAAGCTCGATAGAACCGTAAAGAGGTATTATCTCGATCTGCTCTCCCAGAGAAGCAAAATGCCGCTGGGCGATATAGGGGTATTTCGTGGCTACCCGGGTGTGTCCCCATCCCGGCGTGGCGTCCGGATCAAGTGCAGCTGCCGGCTGGGCCACAACGATGCGGCAGTATCCGAACCCCAGGTCGAGAGGTTCTAAAATGTTCACTTTGGATTCCATCAGAACATCCTTGCCGACGATCCCCATATCGGCCGCTCCGGAATCGACATAGGTAGGAAGATCCTTGTCCCGTATGATCAGGAACCTGGCAGAGCCCTCCTCGGAAGGGACAAGAAGCCTGCGCGTTGTGGACAGGTCTTCCTCAGCTCTTAATCCCACCTCGGACAGAATTCTAACACAATCCGGCATCAGCCGGCCTTTGGGTAGAGCTATCGTGATAGCGTTCTTATCCACCGGTCCTCCAGATGCGGCCGCCAAGGGAGGCCAGCTTCTCATCGAGTTTCTCATAGCCCCTTTCCAGATGGTAGATCCGCGAGATCTCGGTCACGCCCTCTGAAGCCCCAAGGCCTGCCAGAACAAGCGAGGCGCTGGCGCGCAGATCCGTAGCCATGACCGGCGCGCCCGACAATCCTTTCACACCCCGTATCACGGCCCTGCGCTCGGACAGGGTGACATCCGCGCCCATGCGGCACAGCTCCGGAACGTGCATGAACCTGTGCTCAAAAATGGTCTCCATAACCGTTGAGATCCCATCGGAGAGTGTCATGAGAGCCATGAACTGAGCCTGCATGTCGGTTGGGAACCCGGGATATGGGTCCGTGATAATATCCACGGCATTGGTTCGCCCTTCACCGGCGGCGCGGATCCAGTCCTTCCCCTTGTCAATAACAATGCCCGCCTTTTCCATCCTTTCGATCACTGCCTTAAGGTGGGCAGGAACGCACTTCAAAATGGTGACATCTCCGCCAGTTATGCCTGCAGCAGCAATGTAGGTTCCGACCTCAATGCGATCAGGCATCACGCTGTAGGTCGCAGGTTTAAGGGAGGTGACACCTGTTACCCGGATCTCCCTGGTGCCCGCCCCCTCGATCACAGCTCCCATGGAGTTTAGGGCATCGGCAAGGTCGACTATCTCAGGCTCCATGGCAGCGTTGATCATGGTCGTTTCCCCATCTGCCAGAACAGCTGCCATCATTATGTTTTCAGTCCCGGTTACAGTGGAGGCTTCGAACAGGATCTCGGCACCCTTCAAGCGATCGGCCTGAGCCACCACATAGCCGTGCTCAAGCCAGACGTTAGCACCCATGGCCTCGAGAGCTTCTATATGGCGATTGATAGGCCTGGCGCCGATGGCGCATCCTCCCGGCTGGGAAACCCTGGCTCGGCCGAAGCGGGCCACAAGGGGGCCCAGGACGAGGACAGATGCCCTCATCGTCTTTACCAGATCGTAAGGAGCATCCCACATATCCGCCGAGGATGCGTCAAGGGAAAGGGTGCCGTTCCCCCCCTGGCAGCGAACCCCCAGGTGTTCTAAAAGGCGCCGCATGGTCGTCACATCTCTCAGCCCTGGAACGTTCTCAAGGATCAGCTCACCAGACAGGAGAAGTGATGCGGCCATCAACGGCAGAGCAGCGTTTTTCGCACCGCTTGCGATAACCTCACCCCTGAGAGGAACTCCACCCTCAATGATAACGCGCTCAGGCATTTATCTTTTTCCCCTTCACCACCCTGCCTGTTCCGGCAAGATCATTTATAATCTCCACATCCCCATACCCCGCGTGATGGAAGATCCCGGCCACAATTTCGGCCTGTCGGGCGCCTACTTCCACCATCAGGCTCCCACCAGGGCAGAGAAGCTCCCAGGAGCGGTGGGCAAGGGGAGGATAGTACTCTGTGCCGTCAGGGCCAGCTACCAGCGACACGATCGGATCGCCCTGGCGCACCTCTTCCTGAAGGCTATCGAACTGGGCATGGGGTATGTAAGGCGGGTTGGAGAGAATGACCTGGAAATTTCCCTCCCCCCTGATTCCATCAAGGAGGTCGGCCTGAATGAAGTTCACCCTTTCCAGAACCAAATGACACCCTGCGTTTCGCCTGGCAACAGCCAGCGCAGCCATACTGATATCTGTAGCTGTGACTCTGGATCGAGGAATCTCGGCGGCCACAGTAATGGCCATAGCCCCGGAACCGGTTCCGATGTCCAGCACGGCGGGGCTCCCCTCCAGATTCTCCAGACAGCTGATCGCCTGTTCTACCAGGACCTCGGTTTCAGGCCTTGGATCCAGCACTGCGCTGGTGATATGAAAACTCCTGGAATAGAACTCCCTGGCTCCTACAAGCCGACTGACAGCTACCCGGCTGCACCGCTTCTGGACCAGGGCGCTGTACAGCTGGGTTTCGGAGGGCTTCAGAGTGGACCCTCTGTCCAGCAGTACCGTGGCTGGCGGTTCCCCGGTGACATATCCGAGGAGGACAGCGGCGTCAAGAGCAGGGCTCTCGATGCCAGCGGCCTTCAGGATCGCCACCCCGTCCCTGAAGGCCGCGCCCCTCTGGACATCGGGCGCAGGGCCCATCTCAAGCCACCTCCATGGATTTGAGCTGCTCGGCCTGGTCCGAGGCCATGAGGGCCTCGGTGATCTCATCCAGGTCACCATCCATTACCGCTTCAAGTTTGTATAAGGTGAGATTGATCCGGTGGTCTGAAACCCGACCTTGCGGGAAATTATAGGTCCGGATGCGCTCACTCCTGTCCCCGGAACCAACCATGCTGCGGCGCATACCGTCCAGCTTGGTTTGGCTTTCCTCCTCCTTCTTCTGCAAAAGCCTGGCATAGAGGACTTTCAGCGCTTTGGCCTTGTTCTTGTACTGTGACTTCTCATCCTGGCACGAGACGACAAGACCCGTGGGGATGTGGGTTACGCGGATCGCAGAATCTGTGGTGTTCACGTGCTGACCGCCGCTTCCGGTAGCCCTGAAGGTGTCTATGCGCAGATCCTCGGCCTTTACCTGCACCTCCACCTCGTCCGCCTCGGGCATGACCACGACGCTCACCGCGGAGGTGTGAATGCGGCCCGAAGACTCTGTTTCGGGAACCCGCTGGACCCGGTGTATCCCCCCGTCGAACTTGAGGTAACGGTACACCTTTTCACCTTTGATGAGCAGGGTCGCTTCCTTGTAGCCGCCCAGCTCCGTCGGACTGGTGCTTAAAAACTCCCATTTCCACCCTTTGCGCTCTGCGTAACGCGAATACATCCGTACCAGGTCGCCCACGAAGAGAGAGGCTTCATCGCCCCCTGTGCCAGCGCGCACTTCAAGGATTGTATTCTTGTTGTCCATGGGGTCCTGGGGCAGCAACAAAGCTTGCAGCTCTTCTTCCAGGCTTGCCATCCTGGATTGAAGGGTGTCCTTTTCCTCCAGGATCATGCTCAGAACCTCGTCGTCCTTTTCCTCCCGGAGCATGGCCTCCACTTCAGCGAGTTGGGATTCCAGGTCTCTGTGTTTCCGATATGCCTTTACGATGGGGGTCAGATCCGAGTGCTCTTTGGCGAATTGCCGCACCTTGTCCTGCTTGCTGACGACTTCGGGATCGCTCAGCAGTCTTCCCAGCTCTTCGTACCTTCCCTCCACCTGGCTGAGCCGGCTCATCCACCAACTCATGATCCCTCTTCCTCCTCAGCTGCCAGGGCTTCCCTTAGTGCCACCAGGGCAACCTCTATCTGGTCATCGGTAGGCTTGCGCGTCGTAAGTCTCTGCATCGCCAGGCCTGGGATCAGGATAAGCTTAAAAACGGAAACATGCCGATAGCGATCCCCTAATTTCAGCATCTCGTAGGAAAGGCCTGCGATCAGCGGTATCAGTACCACTCGTGCCAGCGCTTTGGCCCACAAGGGCCAGATCTGGGGGATCTGTGCGAAAACAACGATGGAAAGTACCATGACGATGAGCAGGAAGCTGGTCCCGCACCTGGGATGCATGGGGCTGTGCTTTTTCGCATTTTCCACAGTCAGCTCTTCCCCGGCCTCCATGGCGTAGATACTCATGTGTTCAGCACCATGATACTGGAAAACCCTTCGGATATCCCTGGCCATGGTAATTGCTCCCAGGTACAGGAAGAACACCACCAGCCTCAGGATCCCGTCTACCGTGTTGAAGGCCCACTGCCCCGCAACCCAGTGAAAATAGGTTTCCATCAAACGTGTAGCCCAGAGGGGGAGGAGGAGGAAAAGGGAAATTGCCAGAGCAAAGGCTGCTGCAATGGTGCCGGCCATAGCCCACGGTCCAATTTCGCCTTCATCCTCTTCCAGAGCTTCCTGGGCACTGTAGTTTAGAGCCCTGATCCCTAACAGGAGCGTTCCAAAAAGGGATACGGTACCCCTTAAAACAGGCCACTTGAGGAAGGCCCAATGGTCAGAAAGGAGGTTCAGTGTCTCCTTCATTACGGAGATCTCTCCGGTGGGCTTTCTCACGGCAACCGTCATGGTTCTGGGGGCTCTCATCATAACCCCCTCGATCACGGCCTGGCCGCCTATTTTATGCTCGTGTTGTTTCGACAATTACAAATCCCTCATTGTCACTCGCATTGCCTTGACACGGGGACGGAGAGACACGGGGACACGGAGTAAATCTTACACCGCGTCACCCCTTCCCCGCGTCGCCGCGTCAGATGACCTTTTCCGAATAATGGACACACCATCCCCTTGACAGAGATTAGGTTTGGATCGCTCTGGTAAAGGTGCTGCCGAAAGTCTTCTATGGCGGGGGGAACAAACTGGTATTTCGCCGCTCGGGTGATCACCCCTACCGGATCTTGACAGAAGGCAGGATGCTGTACCTGAGCGCCCACAGAATATTATTTCTGCTCGTATCGCCTCTTGAACTTCTCGACCCGTCCAGCCGCATCCAATATCTTCTGTTTGCCGGTATAGAACGGATGGCAATTAGAACAGATATCTACGGTCTTGCTGTCAATGGTGGAGCCAGTCTCGTAGGAAGCGCCACAGGCACATTTAAAAGTAGCCTCTTTGTATTCGGGGTGCAGATCTTTTTTCATCAGTACTACTCCTTGGTCTTAAAATTCTTAAAAAGAACAAAAATTAATAACACAGAAGCATGCTTATGGCAAATTCGAATGACGGCTTCTGTGATGTTTCCAGGGCGCCGAGAAGGGTTCAGATGCAAAGCCAGAGTCTGCTTTTTTAAAACTTGGAACTTGGAACTCGGAACCTGGAACTGTGAATAACGGCCCATGGCCGTTATTCACTCATCATGTCAAAGAATTCCTGGTTATTCTTGGTCCCATTGAGCTTATCCAGCAGGAATTCAAGGCTGTCCACAACGCTCATGGAAGCGAGAACCTTGTGCAGGATCCAGATGCGGTTGAGCTCTTCTTCAGAAACAATATGCTCCTCTTTCCGGGTTCCGGATTTGCTGACGTCGATGGCGGGATATATCCGCTTTTCCACCGGCCTGCGGTCCAGGTGAAGCTCCATGTTCCCGGTTCCCTTGAACTCCTCAAAGATCACCTCGTCCATTCGGCTCCCCGTGTCAACAAGTGCCGTTGCGATGATCGTCAGGCTGCCCCCTTCTTCTATGTTCCTTGCAGCTCCGAAGAACCGCTTGGGCCGATGCAGGGCGTTGGAATCCACGCCGCCTGAAAGGACCTTTCCGCTGGGAGGCTGAACTGTGTTATAGGCTCGGGCGAGGCGGGTTATGCTGTCCAGGAGTACAACAACGTCCTTTCCATGCTCTACCAGGCGCTTGGCCTTTTCTATGACCATCTCCGAAACCTGCACATGGCGCGTGGCCGGTTCGTCAAAGGTGGAGGAGACCACTTCACCGTTCACCGATCTGAGCATATCGGTAACCTCCTCCGGCCGCTCATCGATGAGAAGAACGATCAGGAAGATTTCAGGATGGTTCTCGCTGATGCTGTTGGCGATGCTCTGCAGGAGCATCGTTTTGCCGGTCCTGGGCGGGGCAACGATGAGACCGCGCTGTCCCTTGCCTATAGGCGTTATGAGATCCATGATGCGCATGGAAAAATTTCTCGGATCCTTGGGCTCCAGGTGGATCCTCTCGTCAGGATGAAGAGGTGTCAGGTTGTCGAACAGGATCTTGTCTTTGGCTGCCTCGGGGGACTCAAAGTTGAGACCCTCCACCTTGAGGAGAGCAAAATACCGCTCGCCCTCTTTGGGCGGACGTATCTCGCCAGTAACAGTATCCCCCGTGCGCATGACGAAACGCCTGATCTGGGATGGTGAGACGTAGATATCGTCCGGTCCGGGCAGGTAGTTGGAGTCCGGTGACCGCAAAAATCCGAATCCGTCCGGGAGGATCTCCAGGACCCCGCTTCCGTAGATCGATTTGTTCTTCTCGGCCTGGGCCTGCAGCATGGCGAAGATCAGATCCTGCTTGCGCATACCGCTGACACCCTCGATCTTGAACTCCTTGGTAGCCAGTTTGGTCAGCTCACCGATGGACATTTCCTTTAGTTCAGTCAGATCCATATTATCCTTAGCTCCTTGTGCTCCCTGTTTGTTACGGCCTCTCCCAAAGCCGATAAAAAATCAAGCATCCACCGGATTATTTACGGTGTTGTTCGGGCAGGTAAATGCTTTGGTATTTCCGGGTGATTAACATGAGGGCTATTTCCAGGTTTTTCCAGGGCAACCGTTTCAGGACGGGATATCGCAGATAACCTCGGGAATTTTACGGAATACCTTTCATTGGCCGGGTGTTGGCCGCAGGTTCCTTTGCGGCAGATGATTATATGTACTTAACGTCAAGGGCTAGCGTTGTCAACCCCTTATTGCGGCTTAAACAGCTTGCGATATTACTATATTCACACTGCGATGGGAACATCTCCCCGCCGATTATCTGATTTGACAGGAGTTGGCGCCCATCCTTCGTGCCTCCAGCAAGGCACCCTCCACTCTCTCAATAAGCGTTTTTTCCTCCTCCCCTGCACGATAAACGGAAAGACCGATGCTCAGGTTGAGGTCCGAACTTCCCCCTGATGACAGGATTCCGAAAGACTTGATGATCCGCTCTGCCAGGCTTTTCGCGGCTTGCTCATCATCACCGACCAGGAGAACATACCACTTGGCCCCCACTCGGCAGGGGACATCCAGCTTGCCCAACTGGCTGTTGATGGCCTCGGAAACCTCCACCAGGAGATCATCCCCCTTGACGTGTCCGTACATGGTATTGAACTCTTTGAACCGGTTGAGGTTTATCATCATCATGGCAACGCAGGATTTCAGTTTTTCGGCGCGCATGATCTCCCTGTGGAGCTCCTCATGCCAGAACTTGAAACTGAACAGTCCTGTAAGGGGGTCGATGTTGGTCATGGAAAAGACCTTGTCGTCCAGGCTTCCGTGATCCAGGATCAAGGTGCAAAGCCTGGCCATGTCGGTCAGCCTCTTACGCAATTCTTCATCGACCACGACCTCTTCACCCCAGGAAAGATAGAAAAGGCCCGCCGGCTTGCCCCTGATAGAAAGGGGAAGCGCTAAAAGAGTATTGAAGTCATGCTGAAAGATATATCCGTCCGTGTTTTTTCTGCTGTCATTTCTTGCAATCAGGATAGGTTCCCAGTGGGTCGCCATTTCCTTCACCAGGCCCTGGAAGGGGCTGGTATGGAATTTTTTCAGAAATTCGTAACCCCACCCCCTTGCCGTCACAACTTTGAAGGACTCGGCCCGGGCGTCCACCAGGATGATGGCAGCTGCCAGACATTTAAATGAGTCCTGAATCCCCTGGAGTGCGAAACCCAGGGTCTTCTCGCTGTTGGAGGTGGTGTTCACCTTTTCGAGGATAGCCCGGATCAGGTCCAGTTCGCTTTGTGAATCCACGGCCCGCCTCCTTTCCCGAATATGAGAAAGTTCGCCGGAAGCCAGGTGGGCGTCTCCGGCAAGTCCAAGTCCCTGAACTCAATTATACCAGAAACAGGTGACACGAGGTTCTATTTGCCCGTTATTGCCTTGTAGATCTTCCTTACCTGCCCGGCGGTGAGATCCCGCTCCCCTGCATTATTTACGATCCAGGTGGCTATATTTTCCCTGGCCGCATGGCCAGCCTGGCTGGCCATGCGGGATACCGCCTCATCACTGCTGTATCTGCCGGAATCAACGAGCCTTGAAATTCGCACCTGATCCGGCGCAGTGACCAGCACAACTCCACTGTAGTCCCTGGAGCGCCCCCCCTCTGCAAGAAGGGGGATCTCCACCACCACCACAGCTTCCGCATTTTGGCGGCAAATACGATCAACAAGTTCTTTTTCGGCAGCCCTGATCAAAGGGTGGAGGATCGCCTCCAGGGTGGATCGTGCCTGGGGGTCGTCAAAGACTTTCTGCGCCATCTGCCTGCGGCGAAGACGGCCTTCACTGTCAAAAAACTCTGAACCGAACTCCTCTTCCAGAAGCCGTGCTCCCTCGGACCCCGGCGTGACAACTTGCCTGGCAAGTTCGTCAGCATCGATGCCAAAGGCCCCCATCTCCTCGAACATCTGCCGGACCGTCGACTTGCCGGAACCGATACCGCCTGTGATCGCGATCACGGGCATTGAAAAGCCTTTGGCCCGTCAGAATGGGGAAGGAGGAAGGAGGAAGGGGGAGGCAAGGCCTCAGAAGAACCTTTCCAATTTCCACTTTCAGCTTTCCACTTCACAATATTTTTCCTTCTGGACTCCATGACATATCTATACTAGATTACCAGACCACCTCTTTGCAATCTTATCAGGGGAATCGGATGCACCAGTCCAGAACAAGGAACATCGTGCTTATTTCTTTAACTGTGGCCCTGACCACGGCCGGGGCGTATCTGAGAATTCCTGTGGGTCCGGTACCCATAAGCCTTCAGACCCTCTTTGTTTTCCTTTCAGGAGCCCTGCTGGGACCCTGGCTCGGGGCTGTCGCCATGGGTTCCTACATCATACTCGGGCTCATCGGGCTGCCGCTTTTCACAGGGGGAGGAGGGCCGCAATACATTTTCTCCCCCACCTTCGGGTTTCTGCTTTCCTTTCCTGTAAGCGCCATGGCCGTTGGGTTGATCCTCAAGGCCCCGGAGGGTGTTCAAAGCCGGAGTATGGGCCGAAAGCTGCTTGCCGTAACCATTGGAGCCGGGGTTGTCTATCTGGTGGGGGTTCCCTGGCTGGGACTGAACCTGTACCTGGTACAAGGGAAAAAGGTCAGCGCCCAGGCCCTTCTTATGATGGGAATGGTTCCTTTTTTGCCAGGGGACATTCTCAAGATATTCCTTTCCGCGTGGTTCATCGGACCTGTTGGAAGAACCCTCAACCAGATCCGGAACCGATAAGGGCTGAAACAGGCTGCCAGAAACTTTCCACCGCTCCCCCAATCACTTCAAGCACCTCGTCGTGGGTCGTCCCCTGCCTCCCTGCCCGGTTAGCCACCACTGCCACACCAACACACCGCACTTTGGTGCCAGCCAGGGCAAGGGCCTCTAATACGGTCGACATGCATACGATATCTGCTCCCATGGTTTCCAGAACCCTCACCTCTGCGGGAGTTTCATAGGAAGGTCCCTTCACACCGGCCAGAACCCCCTGCTTGAAACCCCGTTCCCTCAGAAACCTTAAATGTTGGCGATCGTACAGGCCGGACACATCCGGGAACCGTCCAGCCCCCCTGTGTGGATCCTCTCCTGTGAGGTTGAGCTGGTCCTTGACCACAACCCCGTCCCCGGGTGCAAGGTCCTGATACACAGACCCCACGGCGGTCGTCAGCACCATGCCGGTGATTCCCATTGATTCCATTATGCGTACCGGTTCCACTGTCTGTATCGCCGAAAACCCCTCGTAGAGATGCAGGCGCCCAACAGCTACCACAACAGGTTTTCCACCCACCCGGCCAGCCGTAAAGTAACCGGTGTGGCCTGGAGCTGTTGCCGGGGGCACACCGTCAACATCCCCGAAGGGCACCTTTTCCCCTGGTGACAGGTGATCCACCCAGACATCGAAACCGCTTCCCAGTACCATCCCCCACTCAGGCCCGGGATCACCCCCCGCGCCGGCGCCAAAAAGCAGTTCTTTCAACTCTTCCCTGTTCACAACCGCGGTCTCCTCGTATAGGCTCCGTCAAAAAAGGTGTCATCGAAGAAATGATAGATCTCGGCGAGAAATCCCGTGTAGTAGTTCACGAGTATGAGAAAAATCAATGATACCACAATAGCGCAATAGAAGATGACGATGGCCTCCCCCCGGCTGGCCTCAATGCGCGGGGCCAGGAAGCGGGTGATGAAGAACCATACCAGCGTCCCGAGGAAGACGAGGTATCCTATAAAGAACCCGAAGGTCATGAAATACAGCATGGCTTAAGAGCTTATTCTCCCTGTCAAAAGTTGATGACTTCGCAAAAAGTCATCAACGCGCCCCGAGGGGGGCGCCCGGATCAATGACTGTCGATATAAGCCATTGATCCGTGAGGAAAGTGAAAACCGCGCTTTTCACTTTCCGAGGAGCAAAAAGCCGATAACGGACTTTTTGCGACCCTGCCAAAGTTGTTCACAAGTGAATGGGTTTTCAACTTGTCAGGATATGAGAATAGGGAGAGGGAAGCAAGTGCGGAAGTAATGAGTGAAGTGCTGAAGTACCCAGTACCCAGTACCCAGTACCCAGGAGCCAGGAGTCAGCACACAGCACGCAGAATGGAAGGCGAAGTTTGTCTAAAAGCGGGAATAATCAACTTATCGCAGCGCAATCGGCTGAAGGCTGTTACACGGGTTGACGTTTTTTGATTTTCCCAGACACTAGACCCTAGACACCGGACACTGTGTTTTAGATTCCCTCTCTACACCCTGCACTCTACACTCTGGACTTTGGACTTTGGACTTTGGACCAGAAAACATAAAAAAAGTCCGGCAGTAAGCCGGACCCTTTGTTTTCTGGTCGGGATGGCGAGATTTGAACTCGCGGCCTCATGGTCCCGAACCATGCGCGCTACCAAGCTGCGCCACATCCCGGAAGTTGCGTATTATAAACACCAAACTATAAAAGTCAAAAATTTCCGGTGTTTATAATACGCTGTGTCTGGATTCTGTTGTCTGGTGTCTGGCGCTACAAGCCCTTTGCTTTTTCTAGACTCTAGAAGCTAGACACTAGACACTTTTCAAGTTGCCCTTCATGAGGACGCCCCGCTTAACGGGGCGCCTTATCATTTGAGATCTGGGATCTGCGATTATTTTTTCCCTGCAACTTGAACACGTATTATCGCCTTCTCCAGTCTCACCTTGGCCTCCTCGTACTCAGTGTCTTCCTTGCCTGAGGTGAGGATCTTCTCGGCTGCCTCCCGGGCGGTCTGGGCCCGGCTCAGGTCGATCTCGGTGGCCTTTTCAGCTGTTTCGGCCAGGACCTTGACGTTATCACTTGTAACTTCGACATATCCCCACGAAACGGCCAGATGCTCTTCGGCATTGCCTTTTTTATAGGTGAGCACCCCCACCTTCAGGGCCGTGAGAAAGGGAATGTGGCCGTGCAGGACACCGAACTCGCCCTCTATCCCGGGCAGTACCACCTCGTCCACCTCTTCGGAAACAACGATCCTTTCAGGTGTGACGATCTCCAGTCTTATTTTATCTGTGCTTACATCTGCCATAGTTTATTTCCGATCAAGCGGCCGATTCGGCCATCTTTTTGCCCTGCTCAATAGCCTCTTCGATGGTGCCAACCATGTAGAACGCCTGTTCCGGCAGCTCGTCATGCAGGCCCTCAACGATCTCCTTGAATCCGCGGATCGTGTCCTCCAGCTTGACGTACTTGCCGGGGGTGCCGGTGAACTGTTCGGCCACGAAGAAGGGCTGAGACAGGAACCTCTGGACCTTCCTGGCCCTGGCCACGGTGAGCCTGTCTTCCTCCGAAAGCTCGTCCATACCGAGGATGGCGATGATATCCTGAAGGTCATTGTACCGCTGAAGGATCTGCTGGACCTCTCGGGCGACTTTGTAGTGCTCCTCACCCACGATCCTGGGATCCAGGATCCTGGAGGTGGAGTCGAGAGGATCCACGGCCGGGTAGATCCCAAGCTCGGAGATCTTTCTGGAAAGAACGGTTGTGGCGTCCAGGTGCGAGAAGGTCGTAGCCGGAGCGGGGTCGGTAAGGTCATCGGCAGGGACGTAGATGGCCTGGACCGAGGTGATGGAACCTTTGCTGGTAGAGGTGATCCTCTCCTGCATCTCACCCATCTCGGTGGCGAGGGTGGGCTGATAACCCACGGCACTGGGGATACGGCCCAGGAGAGCGGAGACCTCGGAGCCTGCCTGGGTGAACCGGAAGATGTTGTCTACGAACAGGAGAACGTCCTGGCCTTCTTCGTCCCTGAAGTACTCAGCGGCGGTGAGGCCTGAAAGCCCAACCCTCAGACGCGCCCCGGGAGGCTCGTTCATCTGGCCATAGACGAGGATGGTTTTGTCGAGGACCTTGGACTCCTTCATCTCCAACCACAGGTCGTTGCCTTCACGGGTACGTTCACCCACTCCGGAAAAGACCGAGAAACCGCCGTGCTCGGTGGCGATGTTGTTGATCATCTCCATGATGATAACGGTCTTGCCCACCCCGGCGCCTCCGAACAGGCCGATCTTGCCGCCTTTGACATAGGGTTGGATGAGATCAATGACCTTGACGCCGGTCTCGAGGATCTCGTTCTCGGTACTCTGATCCTCCAGGCTGGGAGCCGGCCTGTGGATGGGGTAGCGCACATCACTCTCAATGGGGCCCATCTCATCCACCGGATCGCCGGTGACGTTCATGATGCGGCCCAGGGTGGACCTGCCCACAGGGATGGTGATGGGGCCGCCGGTATCCTCGGCCTCCATGCCGCGAATAAGGCCGTCGGTAGAGCTCATGGCCACCGTCCTTACCACGTTGTTGCCCTGGTGAGCCTGGACCTCGGTGATAAGGTCGATCTTCACGCCACCCGATTCCGCCTGAATCCTGACGGCGTTGTAAATGGCGGGAAGTTTCCCCGGCTCGAACTCGATGTCGAGAACTGGTCCGATGATCTGTGTAATTCTGCCGATGTTCTTCAATTAACTGTCCCCCTTGATGAGGTATTTAGTAGTTTGCCCTATAGATTCCGCGCTTCGAAACCCTTTCGCTCCGAACCGTCTACTTCATCGCTTCCTTGCCGCTGACAACCTCGATGAGCTCTGTCGTGATTGCGGCCTGCCTGGTCCTGTTGTATATGAGGGTGAGCTTTTCGATCATTTCCCCGGCGTTCCTGGAGGCCGACTCCATGGCGGTCATCCGGGCGCCGTGCTCACTGGCCACAGATTCGAGGAAGACACGGTAGACCTGCACGTTGATGTGCCTCGGCAGCAGCTGTTCCAGAAGTACGTCCTCGGAAGGCTCGAAAGTGTACTCCACCGGGTAGTAATCCTCGGAAATTTCCATGGGCTTTATGGGCAGGAGCTGTTCCACGATCACTGTCTGCTGCATAGCTGATTTAAACTCGTTGTACACCATGTAGGCCTGATCGAGCTCCCCGGAAAGGTAGTGTTCCACCACATCGTCTCCCACAGCAATGGCGTGGGGGAAGGATATATCGGAAAGGATGTTCAGGGACACCTTCCGGATGTTGTAATCCCGTCGTTTGAAGTAATCGTTGGCTTTTCGTCCCACCAGGTGGAGGGTGAACTCCCAGTCCGGGTGCTGCCGCATGAACCGCTCGGCCTGCCTGATGATGTTGGAGTTAAAAGCTCCGCACAGGCCCCTGTCGGAGGTCACCACGATGAGGTCCACCTTTTCAGGCTCCCTGGTATGGAGCAACGGGTGGGCCTGAGGGTTCGTCCTCAGTGCGAGGCTCGACAACACCTCAAGCATCTTGTGAGCGTAGGGGCGGTTCGCGAGGATGGCAGCCTGGGCCCTGCGCAGTCTCGAAGTCGCGACCATTTTCATGGCTTTGGTGATCTGCTCGGTGTTCTGCACCGAGGTGATGCGTCGTTTAATCTCCCGTAAGGTGCCCATAAAAGGTCTCTGCTCTCCTTAAAGTCCCTTAAATCCCCCTTCGGTCCGAGGGCCAGGAAGGCTTATTCGTAAACGAACTCCGATTTGAAAGCTGCCAGAGCGTCCTCGAGGCTGGCTTTGATCTCATCGGTAATTTCCTTCTTTTCGGCCAGGTCCTTTACGAGATCCGAGAACCTGTTGTCCATGAAGTGGTAGATCTCTTCTTCGTATTTGCCGAGGGCCGCCACCGGATAGTCGTCGAGGTGTCCGTTTGTGGCCGCGTAGATAAGAATGGCCTGCTTCTCCACCGGCAGGGGCACGAACTGGCCCTGCTTGAGGATCTCAACCAGCCTCTCACCTCTGGACAGCTGCATCTGGGTAGCCTTGTCCAGGTCCGATCCGAACTGGGCGAAAGCTGCCATCTCCCGAAACTGGGCGAGCTCGAGGCGCAGTCTTCCCGCAACCTGTCGCATAGCCCTGACCTGGGCGGACCCACCGACCCTGGAAACCGAAATGCCTACGTTGATGGCGGGCCGTATACCTGAATAAAACAGATCCGACTCCAGAAAGATCTGCCCGTCGGTGATGGAGATCACGTTGGTGGGGATATAGGCCGAGACGTCGCCTGCCTGGGTTTCGATGATAGGCAGGGCCGTCAGGGAACCACCCCCCTCGGCGTCACTCAACTTGGCGGCGCGCTCGAGAAGCCTCGAATGAAGATAGAAAACGTCTCCAGGATAAGCTTCGCGTCCCGGTGGGCGCCTGAGGAGAAGGGAAAGCTGCCTGTAAGCTGCAGCGTGCTTTGAAAGGTCATCGTAAACCACCAGGGCGTGCTGGCCGTTGTCCCGGAAGTGCTCGCCCATGGCGCACCCTGCGAAAGGCGCAAGGAAGAGCAGGGGAGCCGGGTTGCTGGCGGATGCGCTGACAACGATGGTGTATTCCATGGCCCCGTTTTCCTCGAGGTCCCTGACCACCCTGGCAACAGTAGACTCCTTCTGCCCCACAGCGACGTAGATACAGATAACGGGATCGTCTGCGTGCTGCTGGTTGATGATCGTGTCGATAGCCACAGCCGTTTTCCCGGTCTGGCGGTCGCCGATGATAAGCTCCCGCTGACCGCGGCCAATGGGTATCATGGAGTCCACAGATTTAAGTCCCGTCTGAAGGGGCTCCTTAACAGGCTGTCTCTTCACGATGCCGGGAGCGATGACCTCCACCAGGCGGGTACCTTCCGACTCGATGGGGCCCTTCCCGTCAATGGGCTGGCCCAGAGCGTTAACCACCCGGCCAAGCAGCCCTTTGCCCACGGGCACCTCAACGATGCGCCCGGTGCGCTTGACGATATCCCCTTCCTTGATGAGCTGGTACTCACCCAGAAGAACGATACCCACATTGTCCTCTTCGAGGTTGAGGATCATTCCGAAAACCTCGCCCGGCAGCTCCACAAGCTCTCCGGCCATGGCGTTCTCAAGACCGTGAACACGGGCGATACCATCGCCTGTGGACAACACAATGCCCGTTTCCTTGACATCAATGGTCTTTTCGAAACCCTCTATCTGTTTTTTAATTATCTCGGTGATCTCTTCAGCTCTAATCTGCATCGCGACCTATCTCCCCTTGCTGAGATTGTCCTTTAATTGCGTTAACTGGTTTTTGATGCTGCCGTCATAGACCTGGCTGCCCATATAGGCAACAACACCCCCGAGGAGGCTTTCGTCTACCTCGACCTCAAGAACCACGTCCTTTCCCGAGATCTTTGACAGTGCATCTTTCATTCTGCTCTTCTCATTGTCGTCCAAGCGGGCAGCGGTAACGACCCGAGCCCGAATTCTGTTTTCCAGATGGTCCGAAAGGTCCCTGTAGGAACGGGCGATCTCGCCCACACCCAGGATCCTGCCTTTCTGGAGAACAACGTGGATGAACTTCATGGTCAGTTCCTGAACGCCGCCCTTTTTCAGCACCTCGGACAGGACCTTCTCCTTGGCCCCGGATGCGATTGTCGGGTCAGCAAAAACATTGACCAGTTCATGGCTCTCAGCGAACAGGCCGGCTATCCGGTCCAGATCCTGACCTACTTCCTTCAGGATGCCGGCCTCCTGGGCCAGGTCGATGACCGCCTTGGCGTAGCGTCTTGCCAGGACTATTCCTATCACTGGTTAGCCTCCAGTTTTTCGAGATATTCGGTGACGAACCTGGCCTGATCCTCGGGAGTGATGTTCCTGCTGATCATCTCCCGGGCCAGGGCAACGGCAGCATCTGCCGCCTCTCGCCTGAGGACGTCCTGGGCTTTTTTAAGCTCTTGCTCAATAGCAATGACAGCCTCACCTTTGAGCTTGTCAAGGGCATTGGACGCCTCGGACAGGATCCGTTCCCGTTCCACCTCGCCCTCCCTGCGTGCGGCTGACAGAAGATCGCTGATCTCCTTATCCACACCAGCCAACTTGTCGTCAGCCTCTTTCATACGGGCCTCGGAGGCCTTGCGGGACTCCTCTGCCTCTTTCAACAGGGTCCTGACCGATTCGATGCTGTTCCTTATGGCGCTTACGATAGGTTTGCGAGCGAAATAAAACAGGACTCCCACGAGAACCGCGAAGTTGATAATGCGCAGCGCCAGGTCCCACAAGGCGCGGCCGGAACCGGCCTCGCCGCCCTCTGATCCCGAGGCCAGCGCGATGGCAGGGAGGATCAGCAGGGGTATAATGCGGATGAGGTTTCCGGTTAAGGTCCCGATGACAGATCTCATGGATACCTTCACAGCTTCCTCCCCACCAGGTTGGCCGCAATATCAGCGGCAAGAAGCTTCGCGTCAGCCATGAGGGTTACCCGGGAGCTTTCCGCCTGGGCTGCAAGCTCTCCCCGGGCTGCCTCCAGCTTCTCGGCCCCTGTCAACTTGGTCTCCTGGATCGCCTTTCGAAAGGCCACCATGGCCTCAGTGCGCTCCTTGGCCCTGATTGCCATGGCCTCCTGTTTGGCAGACAGCAGTTTTCCCTCGTATTCCCCAATGCTCTCTTCAGAGAGCTTTCCAAACTTCGCCTTCAATTCCGTGGACTCCCTGACGATTTTCTCCCTTTCGTCAAGGATCCGCAGGACCGGCTTGAACAGCAGAAAATTAAGAATAACCAACAAAATCAGGAAGTTGGCAAGTTGTACCAGTAAAGTAAAGTTGACAGATATCAAGTTGGCCTCCGCCTCCTTGTTTCCAAAGTGTTTTCAAGCGGCTCTTTTGGCAAAGCGCCACTCAAATTAATAAAACGGTTCTTTTGTGTCAACAGTTTTCCCCGGCTGCCCCTTAGTAAAGGATTATCCCTTAACCACGAAGATAAGAAGCAGGGCGATGACAAGAGCATAAATACCTGTGGATTCGGAAACAGCCTGACCGACGAGCATGGTCCTGGTCAGCAGCCCGGCCTGGTCGGGGTTCCTTCCGATGGCCTCGCACGCTTTGCCGGCGGCAAAACCCTCACCGATTCCCGGCCCGATCGCTCCAAACCCCATGGACACGCCCGCGCCAAGCAGAGCCGCGGCCCGAATGAGTTCAGCTCCAGTAATACCGTCCATTTGTTACCTCCTTATGTTAATTCGAATTTCAGATTCCAAAGTCCAAACCATAAACTTGATAAAGTCGCAAAAAGTCCAATCCGGGACTTTTCGCTCCACGGAAAGGGAAAAGCGTCGTTTTCCCTTTCCTTACAAATCACTGACTTACAGTGAGAGTCATTGATTTGGGCGCCCCGCGCGGGGCGCATTGATGACTTTTTGCGAGTCCATCAAACTTCAAACACCAAACCTCAAACTCCGATCTTAAACCAACATCAACAGCACCAGCGCGATAACCAGGGCGTAAATACTTGTGGACTGGGCCACAGCCTGCCCCAGCAGCATGACGCGGGTCAGCAGGCCCACAGCCTGCTCAGGTGCGCGATGATATCTGATGCCCAGAATAGCTGACTCTCCTGCCATGCCCGACCCCACAGACGGGCCCATGGCACCGAAACCCATACAGATGCCCGCCGACAGAACCGTCATATAATCCACCAATCCGGCGTCCGGGTTCGGGGATACCGAGAATATGAGCATGAAGGATACAAGAAGGGCGAAGATCAGGGGTGTCTGGCTTATCGCCTGGCCGATGAGCATAAGGGTCGTAAAGGGCCTGCGGAGGTGGGGCTGCCTGGCGATAGCCTCACAGGCCTGAGCAGCCGGGAGGGCGCTGCCGATACCGGAGGCAAAGGATGCCGCACCGATAGAGATCCCGGCGCCAAGGCCGGCAAAGCCCTGAATCAGAGCTGTTCCCTCCCCGGTACCGAAAATCAGCAATATTGCCACGACGAGAGCGAAAGTCGGCGGTGTGGAGGTGGCGCCCTGACCAATGAGCATGATCCTGAAAAGATCCGAAGAGGTGCCCGGCTGTCTGCCCATGCCCTCCACAGCCGATGCCGCGCCCATGCCCATCCCGATCCCGGGGCCTACGGCACCGAACCCGACGGCAAAGGCCGCACCCAGGGCGTACATGGCTTTAACGATCAGGGAAACGGCAACTGGATCCAATCCAACGCTCCTAATTGGTGGCCACTGCGATATAGGTAATCGTCAGCATAGTAAAAACGAAAGCCTGCACAGTACCCACGAACAGACCGAAGAAGACGTAAAGGAACGGCGGTAAAGCTATGCTGTATACCAGATAGGAGACAACCGAAATGATGATGGCCCCTCCCATGATGTTCCCGAAAAGACGGAAGGAGATGGAAACAACCTTTGCCAGCTCCCCGATCATGTTCAGGGGCGCCATAAAAATGAACGGCTCACCGTATTCCTTGAGATAGGGTCCGATCCCTTTTGCCCTTATAGCTGCCGTATGGGTGAGGAAAAACCCCATTATCCCAAGACTGAGGGGCGTATTCAGATCTTTCGTTGGCTCATCAAACCCCGGGATGATGCCCCACCAGTTGCAAAGGATGAGGAAAATGAACATGGTGGCGACAAGGGGGAAATAGGCCCTGCTTGTCGTCTCCAGGGTTTCCTTGGTCATATTATCCATGGCTGAAATATAAAGCTCGGTGACACGCTGCAGGGGTCCCGGCGTTTCAGTGAGCCTGCTTCTGACCAGGAGGGCCAGGAAAATGAGGACCCCCATGATGATCCACGTATTGAATACAGTGACATAGTTGACCGTGAACATCGTTCCCAACAGCTCAAAAGAATAGGTCGGTATGGTGGTCATGTCTCCCATGTTACGTTGTTCCCTGCTCTCTGCCTGCCAGCAACTCCCCGCAGGTCATGGCAAACTGCGATGCGAAGAGGGCTGGAATTGTAGCCCAAAGGGCAATGTTTTCATTTGTGGCCGAATAAATGAGGACCCCCGCCAGGAGCGACATTCTCAAGGCATATCGCCCGTAGGCTGATCGAAAGCTCTTGCTTTCTATCACAACCCCCTGCTTGCGTACATCACCTGCCATAATGACAAGGTTCACCAGGCTGGCCGCTCCGCCCAGAACCACTCCCCGGGCCCACGGCATTCGTTCCACAAAAAGGAAGATGCCTGCAAATAGGAGGATCAGGGACAGGGTGCCAAAGAAAACCCGGCGCACATATTTGTCAAATGAACTCACCGGTTCACCTGGTCAGCCGGAAACGGGTTTGGAATATACTGCAATCCGAAGAATTCATCAATCGGTTTTTGCCGCAGCTTTTCTATCTTCCGCTTCCTGCCCTTCCGCGTCATGCTGAACAACGATTGGCGAGACCTTTTTCTCTCCAGAAGCGTCGTAGGCCATGGCGCAGTTGCCTTCGAAAATAACCCCCTCTTCAATGAAAAGGCTGGGGGTTTTCACATTACCAAACAGCTTACCAGGGCGGTGCACCTCGATCTTCCCTGTCGCGTTGATATTGCCCCTGACGATGCCCGATATGACAATGGTATGGACATTGATCTCAGCGGCTACAACAGCGCTCTCGCCAACAATGAGAGTATCCTTGGTATAGACCTCTCCTTCCAGCTGGCCATCGACGCGCACGGTGCCCTCAAAGGTGAGGATGCCTTTGAAATCTGTTCCCTCACCTAAAAATGCCTTTATCTCACCGCGCGCGACCGTCGGTTCTTTCTTAATCATGGTAACAACCTCCGGCTTCAGGTTTCTGTTAATCAGCTATCTGCTGATAGCTTTCCGTTTTGGGTTTTGATAGCCCCCCCACAACGCCTCTTTGAGCCATTATGGGAGCCTATCAGCTGTCGCTTTTCAGTATTTTATCAGCAACAGCGTTAAGTTCGTTAAGGTCAGTATATCTGATTTCAAGGCGGCCGCCTTTGCCAGAGCTGTGAATCCGGACGCGGCACCCAAGTTTTCTGGTCAAACGGTTCTCAAGATCCTTTGACTCGGGGGTATCCCGGCCTGCGATAGTCTTGCGCTCCCTGGTGCCTGAGATCAGCTTCGCCACGCCGCGCTCAACCTCTCTGACGGACAACCCTTCCCCCAGAATACGGGCCAGTATGGGCCTCATTGCCTTTTCGTCCTTGAGGGGCATGAGAGCCCGGGCGTGACCGGCGGAAATCCTGTTTGCTGCTAATTCATTTTTCACAAAATCGGGCAGGTTGAGCAACCTGATGGAGTTTGCCACCGTAGCCCTGTCCTTCCCAACCCGGCGGGCGATCTCCTCCTGCGTGTATTTATTGATGGACTGAAGTTCCCGGTATGCCTGTGCCTCCTCAATGGGGTTCAGATTTTCCCTTTGAATATTCTCAATGAGGGCCAGCTCCAGCTTCCGGTCATCCTCGATCCGGCGGCACAGGACAGGGATCCTCTCCAGGCCGGCTATGCGTGAGGCTCTCAGTCTTCTCTCTCCGGCGATCAACTCATAACCACCCGGCACCCTTCTGACCAGAAGAGGCTGAAGCACTCCCTGCTCCCTGATGGAGGCAGCCAGTTCCTGAAGAGCGGTCTCCTCAAACCGGACCCTTGGCTGTTCAGGGTTGGGAAATACTTCCTGGGTAGCAACCAGGAGAAGCTCTCCCTGAAGTGGGGCCTCACCACCCCCGGGGATAAGAGCGCCTAAACCCTTTCCGAGAGCCTGTCGTTTACGTTCAGTGGCCATCAATGATCTCCTGGTTATCTCAGATCTCAGGTCTCAGATCTCAAATCTCAGAGCCCAGGTACCGGAGAAGTTGTCGGTAGTGGTCAATTTTGAGATTTGAGATCAATTTCTTTTTCCGTTCAACATCTCCTGAGCCAGGGCCAGATAGCTCTGCGAACCCGGGGAATTGATATCGTAAAGGATCGCTGGCTTCCCGTAACTTGGAGCTTCGCTCAGTTTGACGTTTCTGGGAATCGCGGTGTTAAATACCTTTCCAGGAAAATAATTCCTGGCCTCTTTTGCCACCTGGTGGGAAAGGTTGTTCCGGGGATCGAACATGGTCAGAAGGATCCCCTCCAACTCCAGCTGTGGGTTCAACGCCCCTCTTACGAGCTTGATCGTGGCCAAAAGGCTTGAGAGACCCTCCAGAGCATAATACTCACACTGGAGGGGCACCAGCACACTGTCAGCAGCAGTAAGGGCGTTCAGGGTCAAAAGTCCCAGGGATGGCGGACAGTCGATAAGAATGTATTCGTAAGGCTCCTTTAACGCTCCCAGCGCCCTTGTCAGGATCGTTTCTCTGGAAAGGGTGGAAACCAGTTCAATTTCCGCCCCGATGAGGCTCACGTGAGAAGGCACTAAGTCCAAAAATTCCATCCCGGTTGTTCTGATGACCTCTTTTATGGGCACGTTGGAGATCAGCACCTGGTAGATGGAGTCCTCGAGATCCCCAGCTCTGACACCCAACCCACTGGAAGAGTTAGCCTGGGGATCAAGATCCACCAAGAGGGTCTTTCTTTCAGCAGCCGCCAGAGAAGCCGCAAGGTTCACCGCTGTTGTGGTTTTCCCTACGCCGCCCTTCTGGTTCGCAACGGTGATGATTTTAGCCAAGGGAGCATCCCGTGATTGCGTGTGTGCGTGAATGCGTGTGTGCGTAGATCATCAAAGAAATGCCCTTCGAGATTTATTCTTACGGATGCACGCCTTACGGACGTACGTGCCGCCTTATTAATCGTTTCCCTTCCAGACGAGTGAAAAATACGGCCAGAAGGAGGAGTTTGGTTAGCAAATAGATGGCGACAAGGGTTTTTGTGCTCATTATATCCTTATATATCAAGGTTTTACGATAATTTATCTGGTCTCGGAAGTTTTTTCGGTTGTCCTTAGCCCTGTTGTGGCTCCCATCGTCAGATCGTGAACTGAAAACTAATATAGACTGAAGGAAAAGTCCAGAGTCCAGAGAAAAATCATCCCAAAAGACTGAAACTCGGAACCTTAGGTCACGAAGTGGGCGAATGTTTCACGTGAAACGTTCGCCCCCTTTGTGGGCTCAGGTCCAAAGACCAAGGTCCAAAGGCCAAAGAATTGCCTGATAAAAACCTTTTCCAGTGCTTCGGTTTCTTTAAGCCTTAAGCCTTAAGCCTTAAGTTTTTGGGCTTTGGGCTTTGGGCTTTGGGCTTTGGGCTGGATTGTAATTTCCCAAATTACTGATGGCACTTTTGATCCCGGTACCTGATATGGGTGTATCCTTCCCAGCCCCTCATCCGCCAACGCTTCGGTTGTGTATACCAGCAGGCGTCCACCGGGGGCAAGGAAAGGACGGGCAAGGTCCAGCATCTTCCAGGGCTTGGCCGCTGCCCTGCTGACGGCCGTGTCGAAATATCCAGCCCACCCACTATTAATCAACTCCTCAAAGCGCCCCTCCAGCACCTGCGCCTCGCTGACATCCAGCGCTCTTATAAGATGCTTTAACCAGGTACACTTCTTACCGGAAGCTTCCGCCATGCACAGGGAAATACTTTCCCGTGCGATTTTAAGGGGCACCCCCGGGAACCCTGCTCCGGCCCCCAGGTCCACCACCCGGCCACCCTTCCCCAGCAAACCGAGGGCCAGAGGTGCCAGGGAATCCAGGAAATGTATGCTGATCCAGTCGTGGGGGCGGCGAGATACCAGGTTGACCTTGCGGTTCCAACGCTCCAGCTCGGTGTAGAAGACAAACAACCTGACGAGGGCCTCATCTGATACTTGAATGCCCATAGCAGTCACACCGTTGCTCATCTGGGATATGAAGGAGGCCTTATCCATCGGTTGTTTGTCTACCTCGTGATTGCGTAGAGCGTGAATGCGTGAAGATTATATTTGCGCGTGGAGCGTGATTGTGTAAATGAATTCCATGTTTTTAACTATTGATAGAGTCGCAAAAAGTCCAATCCGGGACTTTTCGCTCCACGGAAAGGAAAAAGCGTCGTTTTTCCTTTCCTTACAAATCAATAACTTACAGTGCGAGTCATTGATTTGGGCGCCCCGCGCGGGGGCGCATTGATGGACTTTTTGCGAGTCCATCAACTATTAGCCTGCAGGTTTTTCCTTTCCTTCCTGCGTGCTGCGTGCTGCGTCCTGCGTCCTGCCATTGATATAGATCATTAACGCCGACACAGCCGCCGGGGTGATCCCCGGTATCCGGGAGGCCTGTCCGAGGCTGACTGGGCGAACATCCTCAAAGCGGTCGCGCACCTCCCTTGAGAGAGAGCGCAGAGATGCATAGTCAAGATCTTCCGGTATGGCCATGGATTCCAGTCGCGCCATTTTCCCCACCATGGCCGTCTGCCTGGCAATGTATCCTTCGTACTTGATCTGAATCTCCACCTGTCTTGCAGCCTTTTCTTCGCGTATGGGGGAAAACCCCAGGTCAAGGCTTTCAAGGTCCTCGTAGGAGATCTCAGGCTGCTTCAGGACCTGGGTGAGGGAGGTTCCTTTTGGCGGTCCTCCTGCCAGGCTTACAGTAACCCTGTGGTTTCTGACCGCCTCAAGGCCACTCTCTATCACTCTAACCTTCTCTCGAAGCTGCCCGATCTCCTCCTCGGTAATGAGACCGGCCATGTATCCCTTTTCCATGAGCCTAAGGTCTGCGTTGTCTTCACGGAGGATAAGTCGGTATTCAGCCCGTGAGGTGAACAGCCTGTAAGGTTCAGTGACACCCTTCGTTATCAGGTCATCCACAAGGACTCCCATGTAGGCCTCATCCCTGCCGAGGGTGAGGGACGGCTCTCCCTTCACCTTGAGGGCTGCGTTAATGCCCGCAAGCAGGCCCTGTGCCGCTGCTTCCTCGTAGCCTGAAGTGCCGTTGATCTGTCCGGCCAGGTAAAGTCCATGGACCGCCTTGACCATGAGGTCCGGCCCCAGCTGTGTCGGGTTGACAAAGTCGTACTCTATAGCATAGCCCGGCCGCATGATCTGGACCTCTTCAAGACCCTGGATCGTGCGCAGCATCTTGACTTGAACGTCAATGGGCAGGCTTGTGGAAACACCGTTAGGGTAATATTCCCTGGTTTGAAGCCCTTCGGGCTCGAGAAAGACCTGGTGTCCTGTCTTGTCGGGGAAACGAACGATCTTGTCCTCAATGCTGGGGCAGTACCTGGGCCCCACCCCTTTGATGACACCTTTGTAAAGAGGAGACCTGTCGAGCCCGCCCCGGATGGCATCGTGAGTGGCCTGGTTTGTCCTTGTGATCCAGCACGGGACCTGGGGGCGATGGATCCCTCTGGTTTTGAAGGAAAAGGGTTGGGGAACTTCATCACCGTACTGCGCCTGGCAGCGGTCAAAGTCTATGGTTTTTGCGTCTAACCTTGGAGTCGTGCCTGTTTTGAGCCTTCCCATCTTGAGATCCAGAGCCCCGAGAGCGCTGGACAGGTCGGTGGAGGGAAACTCCCCTGCCCTCCCGGCCGGATATTGCGTCATGCCAATATGGATCAGGCCGTTAAGAAAAGTGCCCGATGCCACCACCACCGTGCTGGATAGAAACTCCTCACCGGCATGGGTGTAGACACCTCCGATCCGGCGTACACCCTTCCCCTCTTCCATCAGGAAACCTTCCACCATGCCCTGTTTAATATGCAGCCCCTCCTGAGCTTCAAGGCGCTCCCGGACCCAGGTTTTATACCCGTACATATCGGCCTGGGCTCTGGAGGATCTAACTGCCGGGCCCTTTTTCGTATTGAGTATCCTGTATTGAATACCGGTGGCATCGATGGCCATGGCCATGAGGCCCCCAAGGGCGTCGATCTCTCGAACCAGGTGTCCCTTTGCCAGCCCGCCAACAGCCGGGTTGCAGGACATGTGGGCTATCTGGTCAATGGAGATGGTGAGCAGCAGGGTTGTCATGCCCATACGGGCACTTGCCCACGCCGCTTCACACCCTGCGTGACCAGCTCCTATCACGATGACATCGTAACGGGTGGAGTCCTGGTAACGGGGGGGATCAGGTATAATCTCAGATTTCATATCTCAAATCTCAAAGGGACATTGGATTTTTGCTTATAAAATGCTGTCTGACCCTGTATATCACAACATTTCTTCATTTCAGCCTCAGTAATCCACCTTGCTTTCGAATAATGTTCCACGTGAAACATTCGCTGAACACCATGCGGAGCGTTCTATTTAATGTTTCTTCACCTGAATATCAATGGATTTTGAAGTTCTTTATGTTTTTTCTGAGATTTGAGATCTGAGATCTGAGATTCGCTTTACTTCCCAATACAGAATCGGGAAAAAATCTCATCCAGCACCTCATCCACCGTGAGCTCCCCCGTCAGTTCGCCCACTCCAAGGAGCGCCTCCTGTAGGTCCACGGCAAGCAGTTCCGGTTCCCGGGACTCTCTGATCCCCTCCATGAGGCGGCTACACCCTTCACGGACCTTCTTCAGGGCTTCTGCCTGCCGAAGGGAGGTGACCACGCCATCCACTTCATTGAGGGCCTGTCCGCCGCCGGTGCAGGTATCGTGGATCGCCTCTTTCAGCGCATCGATACCCTCGCCAGTGACAGCTGAGATATTTACGGCTCCCTGAGGTTCTTCAAGCTCCGGGTGACGGGAAAGATCGCATTTATTCACAGCAACCACCCTGCGGGTGTGGGTCGTCTCCTGGAGAAGCTGCTGTTCGTCGGAGCTCATTGGTCTGGACCCGTCTATGACCACAAGGAGCAGATCTGCCCCTTTCATCAGGTTTTTTGTTCTGGTGATGCCTTCCCTTTCCAGGAGGTCCGCCTCACCCCTGATCCCGGCTGTGTCCACCACGACCATTGGAATTCCTTTGACGCTGACACGTCCTTCGATGAAATCCCTCGTGGTCCCGGCCGCCTCATGAACTATTGCCCTGTCCTGCTGAAGGAGTGCGTTTAATAGACTGGACTTGCCTACATTGGGAGCTCCTGCAATTACTACCTTGAGCCCCTCGGCCATGGCTATACCCTCCCTGGCGGTATCCAGAAGCCCTTCTACCCTTTCCATGATGACATTGATGGGAGGGACAAGGATACCGGGCTGGATGTCATCTACATCCTCCGGAAAATCGATGGCCGATTCCAGCAGGACCTTTACTTCCAGGAGGCCTTCCCGCAACTGCTGGGCCTCCTTTCCCATGGCACCGGCCACCTGTCGCTGCATAACCCGGAGTGCCTCTTCGGTAGACGCAAAGATGAGGGAAGCTACCGCCTCGGCCTGGGAAAGGTCGATGCGACCGTTGTAAAACGCTCTCCTGGTAAATTCGCCAGGCTCAGCAAGCCGCGCACCGGCCAGTGTTGCCGCCTCCAGAAGGTTCCCCATGATAAGGGGGCCTCCGTGGGCTGTGATCTCTACAGTATCTTCACCGGTAAAGGAGTTGGGGCCTTTAAAGAATAACCACACTGCCTGGTCGATAGGTTCTTCGGGAAAGCCGGGGTAGTGAACGTGGCCAACAACGGCCTTTTTTGGTTCGGGGTCCAGAGGGGAGCCAGCACCCGGATGAGTGAAGATCCTCCTCCCCACCCCTATGGCATCCGGACCGGTGATACGCACCATGCCGATACCACCAGGACCGGGAGGGGTGGAGATGGCAGTCACGGTATCATGAACGTCATGAGCCGATGATGTGATCTCTTTTATTCCCGGATCATCTTTCATCGGCTCATTCCTCCGTGGCTGACATCCGCGTGAATGCGTTCGTGCGTTTGTGAGTAAATGCGATCGTTCGCACTTACGCTCCACGCAAACACGCACCCACGAGACGGTTCTTACTTTTTCTTCTTCCCCTTCCCCTTCTTGGGCTCTTCGAGCTCTGCCACTGCTATCACAGCGGCCTCTTCCAGCTTCATGCTCCTGTTCATCCAGTACTGGTGGGCGATGGTGAGGACGTTGTTGACGGTCCAGTAAACGACCAGGCCGGCGGGAAAGCTCAGGAACAGAGCGGTGAACACGACAGGCATGAACATCATGAGCTTGGCCTGCCTCGGATCTCCTGTTACAGGTGTCATCCTCTGCTGGAGAACCATGGTGGCGCCCATGAAGATGGGGGTGATGTAAAGAGGGTCTTTAGCCGAAAGGTCGGCGATCCAGAAGAAAAAGGGAGTATGCCTCAGCTCAATGGCCCCCAGGAGGGCACGATACAGGGCAAAGAAAACAGGGATCTGCACCACGATAGGCAGGCACCCGCTGGCCGGGTTTACCTTGTTCTCCTGGTAGAGCTTCATGATCTCCTGGTTGAGCTTGTCCTTGTCCTTCTTGTACTTGTCTTTAAGGGCATTGATCTTGGGCTGAAGCCCGGACATCTTCTTCATGGAGCGGTGGCTGATGGTGGAAAAAGGAATGAAAACAATCTTGATCAAAGCACTCAGGATAATAATAGAAAAGCCATAATTCCCCACATATTTATGAAAGAAATTGAGGCCGTCCAGAAGGGGCTTTGCTATAAATCCGAATATGCCCAGCTCGATCGTTTTGATGAGGGATTCAGATACGGTCCGAAGGGATTTCATCTCCTTAGGTCCGATGTAAGCCGCTGCATTCATGGTAGATGCCGAGCCTGGAGGCAATTGAACCTGCTCAAAAAGCCCGATCTCGACCCTGTCGCCAGCCCCTTTTCGCGCAAGGGCACCCATGGCCTCATTGGCAGGCATGAGCGCTGCCACAAAATACATGTCCTCCGAAGCGATCCAGGTGAAGGGCCCTTCAATGTTCTTTTGCCCCTCCAGGCTTTTCCCCTTTATCTTGTCAGGCCTGCCACTCCCCTCATAGTACAGCGCGCCCTGATAACCGTAACGCGAGGCGCTGAACATGGAACTCTTTTCGCCTCCCACAGGCGGTTCCAGGCCCGGTGCCCACATGAGTGTCGTCCGTCCCCTCAAGGTCTGCTCGGAGCGGTTGTGCAGTGTCACAGCGCACTCGACATCATACGTATCTGCGTAAAAGGTCAGAGTTTTGACCATCTCCAGCCCTTCCGCTGTTCGATATCTGAAGATAATCCTATCGCTTTGACCGGCCGACAGGTTCAGGTCTGCTCCTTCAACCTGGAAAAGGGCCTGTGAAAACCCAAGGGGACCTCCAGCGGCTACGAACTCAGCGGCCATGGGCTGAAGACCACCCTCTTGAACAACGCGCACCATCTCGACAAAGGTGTCCGGGTCGTTAATGTCCTGCCTGTAACGAACAAGCTTGAAGCTGCTTATCGCCCCGCCCCTGTTGGTGAGGCGGGCCAGGTACAGGGGTGTCGATATGTTAATGATTTTTTCGTTCGTCGCGACAATAGGCTGAAGTGGTTCGTAAGGACCGGCCTCGCCAGCCGGAACCGGAGCTATTTTTTCAATAGAGGCAGGTGCCGCTTGTCGGGTCGCTTCCTCCACCGCTATTGGTGCGGGTGGAACTATGTAGCGCTGATATACAAACAGGAAGGCGAAAGAGATTGCCAGTGCGAGAATGAGTCTTTTTCCCTGATCATCCATTACAATTGTTCCTCTGTATTTAATTCCATATTCCGCATTCCGGATTCCGAATCAGACCCGGTTATTTTGGAATTTGTAATTTGAAATGTGAGATTTTCTTTTCGTTCCGGTACCGGATCAACCCCACCGGGATGAAACGGGTGACATTTCAACAGGCGTTCAGCTGTCAGGAGGGTTCCCTTCCAGGCGCCGTGTCGTTCAAGGGCCAGTTGGGCAAATGCGGAGCAGGTGGGAACAAATCTGCACGAACCGGGCAGCACAGGAGAGATCCAGCTACGGTAAAACCTGACTGCCGCAAGCATGATAGTTTTCATTGATCCGATGACCCTCTGCTCAGGCCCGCCCTCTTAATAAGGTCTATATACTCCATCTTCATTCTCTCGAAAGTTGCCTCAGAGGCTTTCCGGGTCGCTATGACCACGATATCCTTACCGGGAACAACGCTGTCGCGATTGAACCTTTGAAGCTCCCTGATGCGCCTTTTGATCCGGTTGCGGGTTACAGCGTTCCCTGTTTTCCGTGACACCGTTATCCCGAAACGGGAAGCTGGCAGCTCATTGTCCATAGAAAGAAGGACGAGATAGCGCCCCCCCATTTTCTGCCCTGAGCGCTGTATCTTCAGATAGTTTGTACGTGAACGAACACGTAAGGAGCGGGGAAAGGTGAAATCCAGGGGTTTCAGGATCAAACGGTCAGCCGTTTTCTTCCCTTGGCGCGCCTTCTTTTCAGGATCAACCGTCCGCCCTTGGTCTTCATGCGGAGCCTGAACCCGTGGGTCCTCTTTCTGGAAATATTGCTTGGTTGATAGGTTCTCTTCAAAGCTGTTCCTCCTGGTCCAAATCCCCTTATTACGATACCGGGGGAAAAATTTCTTACTTCATTGGTTTATCTTAATCTCACTGCCCCATCGACCAGGACCGCGAACACCAACACGCCGGCCAGCAAGGGTCTAGAGCCCATGGGTCTTTTAGGCGCAAAAAAAGTGTGGAACGTGCCTATATAACAAAGAACGTACAACAGTACAAGGGAATAGCTTTTTATTTACTTCAATGGCCACAGTTCCTGGATTCAGAACCCAGAACCCAGAACCTAGAACGTAGAATGTAGCACGCAGAATATGCTGATTTCGGATCACGGATCACGGATAACGGATAACGATTCTCGGTTCACCGCTCCTTTTCCCTTGCCTCCCAACGCAGCCTTCTGATATATCACAAGCTTGTCTTTCCGGGGGGAAAACAGTCTGATCAAAAACGCCAACACAAAGACAACATGCGGAAGCATATGGGGCTATTCAAAAAGCAGCCTCTCCACGCCAGAAAGAGCCAGTTAAGTTTTTGTTAAGATGACATTTTTCTGATCTGTTTCCACAAATCTACAGCGTTGGCAAATCGAGGCTAAAATACTGGTAAATAACGATGTAAGCCCATGTTTTTAAACAACTTATAGGCTTTTCCACACCTGTGGAATAGGCTGTGAGTAAATAGCTGCCGCGGGGCCATCCACAATGGTGCCCCAAGGTCTCGGAAATTAAGGTAAAATGAAAGCTCAGCAACTCTGGAACAGAATTCTTGCCGTCCTCAAGGAAGAGGTTAACCCACAGATATTCAACTCCTGGTTCGGGAACCTGATCCCTGCTGACCTGGATGAAACTGGCCTCCTTCTCGAAGCCCCCCACAGCTTTATAAAAGACTGGGTCGAGGAAAACTACATCTCCACCCTGACCAAAATAGCTCAAACGATCACCGGGGAAAACATTTCGGTTCGTATTCAGGTTAATGAAGCACTGGCCCCGCTTTCTGAGGGCACCCAGCAAACACCTGACCCCACCGTCGTCGAACCTCCACCACAACCAGCGGCCCCCGCTCCAACGGCGCCCCAGGTAAACAACCACTCTGCTCTTAACCCAAAATACACCTTCGATACATTTGTTGTCGGAAGCAGCAACCAGTTTGCCCACGCAGCGACTCTGGCCGTGGCAGAGCATCCCGCTCGTTCCTACAACCCCCTGTTCATCTATGGCGGGGTTGGTCTGGGCAAAACACACCTCATGCACGCCATAGGCCACCTTGCTAAAGAGCGGGACCCGAAAGTACATCTATGCTATCTCTCTTCGGAACAGTTTATGAACGAGCTGATCAACAGCCTGCGGTTCGACCGTATGCCGCAATTCCGGGAGAAATTCAGAAACATGGATATCCTTCTCGTAGATGATATCCAGTTTATTGCGGGAAAGGAAAGAACCCAGGAAGAGTTTTTTCACACATTCAACTCTCTTTTTGATTCCCACAAACAGATCGTAGTCTCTTCCGACAAGTTTCCACGGGAGATGCCGGACCTCGAAGAACGCCTGCGCTCCCGCTTTGAATGGGGGCTTATCGCGGACATCCAGGCTCCGGACCTTGAAACCAAGATCGCCATACTTGAGAAAAAAGCAGATATCTCCGGCATCACCCTGCCCCAGGGTGTTGCTCTCTTTCTTGCCGAAAATACAGGATCGAACATCCGGGAACTGGAGGGCTATCTCCAGCGAGTGACAGCGTTTGCGGCATTCGCAAAGACCAAGACCATAAGTATGGATCTGGTTCAGGAGGCCCTCAAAAACCTTCTTGAGCAGAAGAAAAAGGTTATCACTGTTGAGGAGATACAGAAGAACATCGCTGCCTTTTTCAGTACTAAAGTTTCAGACATGAAATCAAAAAAGAAGAACAAGGCGTTCATCAAACCCCGCCACACAGCGATGTTTCTTACACGTCAACTGACAAACCTTTCTCTTCCGGAGATCGGTCGTCATTTCGGAGGCAGGGATCATTCCACGGTTCTTCACGCCATCCAGAAAGTTGATAACATAGCCAAGAACAACCAGGACTTTCAAGATACCCTTGACCGTCTTATCAAGGAACTGGAGGGGAATAACCACGGTTAATCACGTGCCTGGGTGGGTGCGCAATTGCGTAAGTGAGACAATAACAACAATATCTCGCACGCACGTTTTACTCACGCACGAACTCACATGTTATCCCCGCACCCTGTTCTCAACCCTGTTTACAAACCTGTGCATTTCTCTTCCTCCATTTTAAGTTGTGGAACAACCCCACCTTTCCCCGAATAACCCCACAACACAAGCCCTTTACTTTTTATAAATTAATCAAAGCCTTTCGAAGCTTTCCACACAATCCCCAGGGCCTACTACTCCTGCTACTGTTTTTCTTTATAAATAAAATTATAAATATAATTAAAGTGTTAAGTGTTGCTTTACGGTACACCGTTCGTGTAAAATGAGAAGGAATCTATCCTATTTTCACATTTTCAGGCCAGAAAAAAGCCAGAAAACCAGTACAGGTGTGTCTTTTCAGACAACCATAGTGACCAACAATGAAAATTGATGGACTCTAAAAAGCTCATCAGTCAATTTTGCCGTCGGCGGGACGGGGTTGGGGACCAAGCCAAATATGTGGGGCGAATTCACTTCCCCCTGCGCGGGAGTCTTGCATTTGGCGTGACCGCCCAATGCAAGATGAAAAAAGAGATTTTTGGCGAGGTTTTCAAGAGAGAATACTTTCAGAATCACTATAATATTTGTCCCAAACGGGCTGCTGCCCGAGAACAGGAGGGTTGAAGGTGCTGACCTTTTCAGTCAACAGGGAGGATTTCCTTCAAGGGTTGTCCCGCGTTCAGAATATCGTTGAACGGAAAAACACAGTTCCCATTTTGAGTAACGTCCTCATCGATGGAACAGATGACAAACTCAAAATACTTGCTACCGATATGGAAGTAGGTATCAGTGGTTATGTGGATGCATCTATCAAGAGTCAGGGATCTATAACCCTTTCAGCCAGAAAACTTTTCGAGATTATCAAGGAACTTCCTGCTGAAGCGGTCCTGACTGTCCAGGTAAAAGAGGACAACCGTACAGAGATCACCTGCGGGAGTTCCTCTTTTGAGCTGAAAGGCCTTTCTGCACAGGACTATCCAAACCTTCCCACCTACGAAGAGGGTAATTTTCTTACACTTAATGCCGGTAATTTCAAGGAAATGATCAAGAAAACCATCTATGCTGCCTCCACTGATGAGACACGCTATAACCTGACAGGGATCCTCTTCGAAATGGAGGAGAAAAACGGCAGCGGAGTTTTACGACTTGTGGCCACAGACGGTCATCGGCTGGCTCTTGTGGAAAAAGCAGCTGAAGGAAACATCCGACCTGGTGAAAGCGTTGTTATTCCGAGAAAATCTCTCAACGAAGTACGGAAGCTTCTTGAGGAGGGAGAGAACGAAACGGTGGAGGTGGATTTCCAGAAGCAGCATGGAGTTTTCAGAAAAGACTCCATTGTTCTGACCACCCGCCTTATTGATATGTCTTTTCCAAATTATCACCAGGTGGTTCCCGAAGACAGAACCCACGTAGCGGAGATCGACAGGGAAGCCATGATACATGCCATACGACGCGTTTCTCTGCTGTCCTCGGAACGCTCCCGGGCGATAAAGTTCAACTTCGGGGGAGGCAATGTAACTATTCACATTAATAACCCGGATCTGGGGACAGCCACCGAGGCAGTTCCTATTGACTACTCCGGCGATGATATCGAAGTCACCTTTAACGCGCGATATATGCTCGACACCCTTACGTCAATGGATTCAGAGCTTATTGAGTTCGGATTGAAGGACGAACTCAGCCCCTGTGTTGTTTCCCAGAAGGGGGATGAGGATTATTTAGCGGTCATCATGCCTATGCGCATCTGATCATGAGGTTGCAGTGGGTGGACCTGGACCGCTTTCGAAACATGGAGCGGCAGAAAGTACAGCTGCATCCCCGCTACAACCTGCTCCTCGGTCGGAATGGACAAGGGAAGACAAATTTCCTTGAAGCGGTGGGGCACCTTGGGAGTTTGCGCTCCTTCCGGGCGGCGGGCAGAAACGAAATGATAAGGCACGGCGAAAGCATGTGCCGTGTTTCGGGAAGCGTTGCTTCAGAAGGGATGGAGAGAACGCTTGCCTTTGCCCTGACACGCAAGGGGCGCACCCAGCTCCTGGATGAAAAAAAAATAAACTCTCCGGAAGAATACCTGCAGGCCCTGAAGATCGTTCACTTCATTCCTGAAGATGTAGGTCTTGTGGGTGGTTCTCCCGCGTGGCGACGCAGAGTGGTTGATCGTGCGGTTTTCGAGGTCACACCCCACTATGTAACCGAATACAGGAGATATCTCCTGGTATTGCGCCAGAGAAACGCCCTGCTCAGAAAGGGCGGGGCATCGCCAGCGGAGTTGACAAGCTGGAACCACGCACTTGCTTCTACCGGTGCGGTACTGGTGGAGCGGCGACAACGGCTTATAGAGGATCTACGCCCGGTAATGGAAGAGCTTGGCGAGCGGCTCGGGCTGGGCAAGGGGCTTGGCCTGACCTACATCGCCTCCCACAGGGGAGCCGATACAGGAGGTGAGAACCAGGGGGATTATGCCGCGGGGAAAGAGGATCCGATCACAGGACCGGAACTGGGCCACAAGTCCGGCAAGTCCATAGAGGGCAGCATCCTCAAAAGCCTGTCTGACCTGGCTGAGAGGGAGGCCAGAAGCGGGCATACACTGGCGGGACCTCATCGGGATAACATCATTTTTACCCTGGGAAAAAAGAACCCTGACACAGACCTTGCCCGTTACGGCTCTCAGGGACAAAAAAGAAGTGCAGTCCTGGCGTTCAAGTTGGCCCTGGCCGTCATTTTTCACAGGACGATGGGTACATGGCCGCTGATCCTGCTCGACGACGTGGCATCGGAGCTGGATGAAACGAAGAGGAAGGCCCTTGGGAGCATTATACGAGAAACCCAGGCCCAGTGCTTCATCTCCACCACCGGCGAGGAGTATATGTTTCTGCCGGCTGCAGAGGGAAAAGTATTTCAGGTAACCAATGGACGACTGGAACTCTTCGAGGTTCCCCACCTGCCGAATAGTAAAGTAGACCGCTGATCCTGCTTCCGGCAGGACAAATAGCTTGATAGAATCGCAAAAAGTCCAATCCGGGACTTTTCGCTCCACGGAAAGGGAAAAGCGTGGTTTTCCTTTTCCTTACAAATCAATGACTTACGGAGTAAGTCATTGATTTGGGCGCCCCGCGCGGGGCGCATTGATGACTTTTTGCGAAGTCATCAATAGCTTAATTTTGGAGGAATTCGCCCTTGAGCGAGAAAAACACAAAGACCGATATAAAGGGGACCGACAAGAAGTCCACTGCCGGCCCTTCAGGTAAAACAACCGGCAAAAAGATCGCGGCTCCAAAAGAGCAGTATACTGCTGAAAAGATCAAGGTCATGGAAGGCCTTGAGGCCGTTCGTAAAAGACCGTCCATGTATATCGGCAACACCTCCACTGAAGGTCTTCATCATCTTGTCTATGAAGTTGTGGACAACAGCATCGACGAAGCGATGGGGGGCTACTGTGACAACATAGCTGTTACAATTCGAGCCGATAACAGCATCATTGTGGAAGACAACGGCCGAGGTATTCCCGTGGATCTACACAAGAAGATGAAAAAATCGGCAGCGGAAGTGGTCATGACTACCCTGCACGCAGGCGGCAAATTCGAAAACAGCGCATACAAGGTATCCGGTGGGCTCCATGGCGTGGGTGTCTCGGTGGTCAACGCCCTCTCTTCAAAACTTGAGCTGGAGATCTGGAGAGACGGGAAGGTTTATACCCAGAACTATATACGCGGGAAAGCGGAATCAAAGCTGGAGGTTGCGGGAAAGACCCGGAAGCGGGGTACGAAGATAACGTTTTTGCCCGATTCGGAGATCTTCGAAACGGATGAATTTTCTTTTGACATCCTCTCACAGCGCCTGAGAGAGCTCTCTTTTCTCAACGCCGGGATCAAGATCACTATCGAGGATGAGAGGGCCGACAAAAAGAACGAATTCCAGTACAAGGGCGGAATCGAACAGTTTGTGGAGCACCTGAACCGAAACCGCACACCCATCCACCGCAAACCGGTCCATATTCAGGGGGAAAAGGGCGACATTGTTGTTGATATAGCCTTTCAATATAACGACAGCTACAGCGAGAGCATCTTTTCCTACGCCAATAATATCAACACCCACGAGGGCGGGAGCCACATGGTAGGGTTCAAGGCCGCCATGACCCGCACTGTAAATCAGTACGCCGTGTCAAATAACCTTCTCAAGAGCATCTCGGTAGGACTTTCCGGAGACGATATTCGTGAGGGGCTTGCCGCTGTGATCTCGGTCAAACTCCCTGAACCCCAGTTTGAAGGACAGACCAAGACCAAGCTGGGCAACAGTGAGATCAAGGGCATCGTGGAGGTTATGGTCAACGAGATACTGGGTGCTTTCCTTGAGGAAAATCCGGCAGTTGGCCGAAAGATCGTGACCAAGGCCACTGAAGCCGCCAGGGCCCGTGAGGCAGCCAGGAAGGCAAAGGAGTTGACCCGCCGCAAGGGTGCCCTGGATGTGGCGAACCTTCCGGGAAAGCTTGCCGACTGCCAGGCCAAAGACCCGGCCCAGGCCGAAATCTTCCTGGTGGAGGGCGATTCGGCAGGTGGTTCCGCCAAACAGGGTCGTGACAGGCGTACCCAGGCGATACTGCCTCTTCGCGGCAAGATCCTCAATGTGGAAAAGGCCAGGGACGACAAGATGCTTTCCAACCAGGAGATCCGAACAATCATCACCGCCCTGGGGACCGGGTTTGGAGAGGATCTTGATCTGGAGAAGCTCAGGTACCACAAGATCATTATTATGACTGATGCCGACGTAGACGGTTCTCATATTCGCACACTGCTTCTCACTTTTTTCTATAGAAAAATGCCTAAACTTGTGGAACGAGGGTTCCTCTATATCGCCCAACCGCCTCTTTACAGGATCAAGAAGGGGAAGGTGGAACAGTACCTTCAGAATGAAGATGAACTCAACGGCTTCCTGGCACAGCAGGGGGTTCGTGACCTTTCACTGAATGCGCCTGGACTCAAGGAAAAGTTCGAATCATCGAAATTCGCCATGATGTTCGGAAACGCCACCAGGTTCGTTGAGATGATGGGCCGGCTTGAAAGAAGGCGTTTCGATCCTCGTCTTGTTCTGGCTCTCGCACTGGAAGGTGTGGATCGGAAGGTTCTCAAGGACCGCATCATTCTGGGCCGGAAAATGGAGAATGTCGCCACCTACCTTAAGGAGGTGTACCCGGAAGTGGAACCCATGGAGGTTAAGCTTGTTGAGGATGAAGAGCACTCCGGGTGGGTGGCTGTAGTAAATACAAGGAAGAACGGATCAAGATGGAGTACGATGGTGGGGCAGGACCTCATGACGCGGCCCAGCTACCAGGACATGCTGCGATTGGCCAGGGGTCTCAAGATCCTGGGTAGTGAGATGGTCCTTTTAAGCAACGGCTCCCCGAAAGAACCGGAACCGGATGCTGAGAGCGAGGAATCAACAGCTGAAACAGAGAAGATCCCAACTAAAACCAGGTCCAAAGCAAAAACCAAAGCAGGGGCCAAACCTGAAGAAACCGAACTCCTCAGAACCAGGCGGATAAGTGAGCTGGTAGAGTTCGTCCTGGAGCGGGGGGGAAAAGGGGCAAGTTTCCAGCGGTACAAAGGCCTCGGTGAGATGAACCCGGAGCAGTTGTGGGAGACCACCATGAATCCGCAGAATAGAGCCCTTATGAAGGTCACTGTGGAGGATGCCGTAGAGGCAGACGACATCTTCAACACCCTCATGGGGGATGTTGTAGAGCCCCGGCGGGAGTTTATAGAGCGCAACGCGCTTAATGTGAGAAATCTTGATGTGTAAAATTCAGAATTCAGAATTCAGAATTCAGAATTCAGAAAAGCTTCATTCTGGCTCCTGGATTCTGGCTCCTGGATTCCTGGAGAACTAATGAGCGACCTGATCAACACCACCAAAGCACCCATAGAGAACATTAACATCGAAGACGAGATGAGGACTTCCTATCTCGATTACGCCATGAGCGTTATCGTAGGGCGGGCTCTTCCCGATGTGCGTGATGGACTAAAGCCGGTTCACCGCCGCATATTGTACGCCATGCAGGACCTTGGAAACGTTTACAACAAGGCCCATAAAAAATCGGCTCGTATCGTCGGTGATGTTATCGGAAAATACCATCCCCACGGGGACCAGGCTGCCTACGACACCATTGTCCGCATGGCCCAGGACTTTTCCCTTCGCTATCCCCTGATAGACGGCCAGGGCAACTTCGGATCGGTTGATGGGGATTCGGCTGCGGCTATGCGGTATACAGAGATCCGCATGAAGAGGCTGGCCAGTGAACTCATGGAGGACCTGGAAAAAGATACAGTGGAGTACGGGGCCAACTATGACGACACCCTCACAGAGCCCCTTGTGCTGCCCGCAGGGTTTCCCAACCTTCTCGTAAACGGCTCTTCCGGGATCGCAGTGGGAATGGCCACCAATATCCCGCCCCACAACCTTGTTGAAGTCATCAACGCCTGCTTCCTGCTCATCGAAAAGCCGGACGTGTCGGTGGAGGAGCTCATGACGGTTCTACCGGCGCCGGACTTCCCCACGGGGGGGTTCATTTACGGGATTCAGGGCGTTCGGGATGCCTACAGTAAGGGGCGGGGCTCGATACAGATACGTGCCCGTACTGTTATCGAGCGCCACAAAAAGGGCAAATCAGCCATCGTGGTCACAGAGCTGCCCTACCAGGTGAACAAGGCCAGACTCATCGAGAAGATCGCTGAGTTAGTCAAAGAGAAAAAGATCGAGGGGATCTCGGACCTCAGGGACGAATCGGATCGGGATGGGATGCGCATCGTCATCGAACTCAAGCAGGAAGAGGGCGCTGAGATCCTCCTGAACCAGCTTTACAGCCAGACTCAGATGAAGACCACTTTCGGTGTTCAGCTGCTGGCCATCCACCGCAACCAGCCGGTGACCTTCACTTTAAAGCAGGTCCTGGGCCACTTTATCGATTTCAGGGTGGAGGTCGTCACCCGAAGAACCCGCTTCCTGCTCACCAGGGCTGAACAGCGTGCCCATATTCTTGAAGGCTTGAAGATAGCCCTGGACAACATCGATGCGGTGGTCGAATTGATCAGGAAATCCAGGGATGTGCCCACCGCCCGGGAAGGCCTCATGGGCCGTTTCGGGCTCACCGAACTCCAGGCTAACGCTATTCTGGAAATGCGGCTGTCCCGCCTCACCGGCCTGGAGCGGGAGAAAATAGAGCTGGAGCTCAAAGACGTCCTGGCCGAGATCAGCCGGCTAAAGGGAATTCTCTCAGACGAGAAAAAACTGTACGCGGTTATTGTCGAGGAACTCAGGGAAATCAGGGAAAGGTACGGGGACGACAGGCGCACCGAGATCATTCTGGACACCCATGAAATGTCTTTGGAGGATCTCATCGTGGACGAGGAGGTGCTGGTTACCGTTTCCCATGCAGGCTATGTCAAGCGCACCTCCCTTTCCCTTTACCGGTCTCAGCATCGGGGGGGTAAGGGGCTGGCCGGCATGTCCATGAGGGCAGAGGATTTCGCGGAGCATATATTCGTGGCTTCGACACACAGCTATATTCTGTATTTCACCGACCGAGGTCGTGTCCACTGGATGAAGGTGCACGAACTTCCCCAGATGGGCAGGGCTGCCAGGGGCAAAGCCATTATTAACCTTCTCAACCTGGGCGGCGGCGAGGAGGTGACCGCTTTCCTGCCGGTGCGCGAGTTCACTGAGGACCACTTCATCGTCATGGGTACCGAGAAGGGTGTGATCAAGAAGACGGCGCTTAAATCCTATTCCCACCCGAGGGCAGGAGGCATCATTGCGTTGGGATTGGACGAAGGGGATCGACTCATCGCTTCGGCTCTGACTGATGGCAGTCGTCATCTCTTGCTTACCTCAAACCATGGACAAGGAATTCGCTTCAAGGAAACGGACGCTAGACCTATGGGCAGGAGCGCCAGGGGTGTCAGGGGCATTAACCTTGGTAAGGGGGACAAAGTGGTGGGCATGGAGGTAGTCAATGATGCTGCCTATTTGCTCACTGTTACGGAACGCGGTTATGGCAAAAGAACCCCAATGAAGGAGTACAACCCTATCGGCCGTGGAGGGAAGGGTGTCAGGGCGGTCAAGGTGTCGGACAAGATCGGCAACCTGGTTGGGACCCTGCAGGTAGGCAGCGAGGAAGAGATCATGGTTATCACCAACAAGGGGCGGCTTATACGTATCCCGGTGGCGGGGATTTCGGTCTATTCCCGATCCAGCCAGGGAGTCAAGCTGATCGATATGTCCGATGCCCAAGAAAAGGTTGTTTCCGTCGCGCTTATCCAGGAAGGTGAGGATTGAAAGAGTAATACTCGGCGCAGTAACGGGGCGACGAGGCGACCAGGTGAAAAGACGGAACAGTATCGACTGCCCCTTGATGACGATCAGTAGGTGCGTAGAGCGTATCTAAGCACCCAAGCACATTGACACGTAGACAAATCTTTACCAGGGGAGATGCAGAATGGAGGAGAAACGGAGACACAACAGATATCCTGCTTCAGAAATGACCTTTGTGGTTGGCTTCCATGGTCCGGCGCAGGTTATCGATGTAAGCGATAGCGGCATTGGAGTCAGGTATAAGGGATCAGAAGAGCTGCCGGAGGAGATGGTCGTAGACCTTCTGAACGCCACTAAAAGCATCATTATAGACCAAATCCGATGCAAGAAAGTAAGGGATGAGACGGTGGGCAGAGTTGCCGTTTTCAGTTATATTTCGGAACGCAGGCTCGGCCTGGAGTTCCTGGATCCCACCTCGGAGCAGCTGAGCGCCCTGAAGCTGTTTAAAGGTATTGAGAATTGAGAATGGAGGGTTCAGGATTGAGCATTATGATCTACCAGAATCCAGAATCCAGAATCCAGAATGCTCAATGCTGAAAAATGAATTGGGACGAAAAAAGAAAATACCCGCGTTTCAAAGCATCCGACAGCGCCCTGGCTGCAAGCGGAGATGACCCGTACACTCTCATAGACCTGAGTACGGGGGGAGTGGGGATCAGGTTCTGCGGAGATCAGCCAGTGCCAGACGAGATCCCTCTGGACCTTTTTTTCCTCGACAGGGAGCTGGCACTCACCGGTCTTCGGTGTAAAAAAATTTTCGAATCGAGAGTTGACTCAGGCAGGGCCGGCCAGGTGCCGGAGTGGCACGTGGGACTCCAGTTTGAGGACATCGGACCGGAAAAGTTAAAAATACTGAGGTATTTCAGGTGGACTGAGGATTGATCCCACCTGTCTCCATGGATCAATCCCCAGTGTTTGCGTACGTGAGTAAATGAGTGATTGCGTAATTTCCGAACGAAACTCATGATCATCCAGAATAAGGTATAAGTGATGATCTAAAGTCGGCAAGGAAAATGTTGATCTGCAAAGACCCCTATCGTGAGAAAATTTTTCCTTATATCCCTTGTGACTGTTACCGCCATCAGCCTGCTGGCCGTCGGCGTTTTTAATCGCCGCTCACGGGAACAGGTTCTCTACGAGCAGGCCCTGGCGGCATTGGATGAGAACCTTTCCGGTGCCGCCGTGGAGTATCTCACCACGTTCCTGGTCAGGTATCCTGAAAGCGAACTGTACCCTGACGCACTTCATCAGCGAGCCACCATATTTCACCTGTACCAATCAAGATATCTGGAGGCCATTTCCGACCTGAGAGAGCTATTGAACAAGTATCCCTCCAACGAACACGCATTCGAGGCCCGGTGGATAATAGCGGACATTCTGGAGTCGAAAGTTCGGGATTGCCGTCGAGCCATCGTGGAATACCAGCGCCTCATTGACGACTACGATACCGTTGTGGATGATGATCTGTTCCAGTATCATATTGCATCATGTTTCTATGAGATCCTGAACTTTGAGCAGTCGAAACTGGAGTTCTACAAGCTCATTAACAACTATCCGTCCAGCGAACACGTAGATGATTCCTACTATCAGATTGCCAATATCCTTCAGACCCAGGGTGCTCTGGAAGATGCGCGAAATGCTTATCAATTGTACCTTGCACGATATCCGGAAGGGGACTTTTCAGTGGATGCCAAGTTCAACCTTGCCGCAACACTTGAGGAAATGGAGGAGCTTGAGGAGGCCCTCAGAATGTACCAGGAAGTGTTCGAGGAGTACCCCAACAAGGAAGCGGTGAGCTGGAGAATTGAGAAGGTTGCGGACAGGATCCAGAAGCGGGGCAGGTGAAATGGCGTTTGGCGACAGAGTCTTGTGTATGGATCAGGGCACACTACCCACTACCCAGTACCCGGGAGCCAGGAGAAAAACCGTGGCTGCTGATAACCTTTTACTCAACCCTTCTGAATCTGAAAATATTCTCCTGAATCCTGAATCCTGAAATAACCCGGCCACACATTGGACCGGTAGCGAGAGGCCGGCGGCCAATGCAGTTAAAGGAAGAAACCTCACGAAAATTCGGCACACTTCTTTATTTCGGACCCCTCCTTTTTTGTCTCTTTCTCCTGGCCATGGTCTGTGTTTTGCCCACCCGTGCTCACGCCTATTCCAGCGACGTAACACAGGAACTCATTGAACTCATTGGCCAAAAGGATTTTGAAGGAGCACGCGAAAGAATAGAAAAATACCTGGCAAAAGATCCCGATCATATAGACGCCCTCATGATGAAGGGCAACGTCATCCTCAACGAATATGTGCAATCGCTGGCTGACGTGAGTGTGGTTTCTAACAGCAGCGAATCGATCTACGATAACAGTATCGGGATGATGGCCTATCCACGGGAGAAGATGGTTCTTCCAGAAGGCATCACCAGGAAGGTGGCCGAACTTTGGCTCAGATGCCTGGTCCTGGACGGTACCAGGGAGGATATTCACAAGGGTCTGTGCACCATATATGCGAGAGCACTGATGTTGGACGACCTCATCGGGCACATCTCGGTCATGAAGGCCGCCCTTGCGGAAAAAAATCTCATGTACACCATGGGGAGCTACGCTCGCCAGGTAAATGAGCGTGGAGGCTTCGGCCCGGCGACGAAGGTCTATCAGGCGATCCAGGACCTTTATCCGGGTCATGCAGGCGTTATCAGCGATCGGGCAGCAATGCATTTCAGGTTCGGTGATGTTGAAACGGGTGCCCGCCTCATAAGAGCGGCCCTCGTGCAAGGCGCTGGGGATGAGATGATACTTGGCAACGGTGTAAGCATGCTCACCATCGTTGAGGACTATGAAGGGGCTCTGGGTGCGTTCCGGGAGTTGGAAAAAGTAACCGGGGACAACAGGGAGTGGCTCTTATATCGATCCCTGTACAGACAATATATGGGTGAAAAGAGCTGGAAGGATGATCTTGACCAGTTCAAAAACGCAAGGCAGGAAGCAGGTTCGAGTTCCCTGGAACAGTACATGGTGTCCATCGGACAGTTGGAAAAATTTGAACAGTTCGAGGAGGCGATGGAAAAACCGGGACAGACCTGGTCGACCCTATTACTGCATCGCATTGCCATGAAAAAATTTCCCGACAGGTATGAACCGGTTCTATCCTATGCCAACTTCCTGAGCTATCATCGTAATTATCCAAGAGCGATCGAACTTTACAGGAGTTTATTCGAAGGAGCGCTGCAAGGTAAACTCAGCAAAGAGGAAACTGAAAGTGCCGAATTCATCTACGCATGGGCTCTTTACGACAATGGACTTCAAAAAGAAGCAGATCAGCATTGGCAAATGCTGCTGGGAAGCGAACTGTTTTACATCAAAAGCGCAGCAGCCTACTTTCATGGGAAGTACCTCCGTTCCATTGGGAACCTTAAGGAGGCTTATCGGGTCTTCAACCTGGTATCTGCCCGTGCCAGTGAATCCAAATATGCAGCATTGTGTTTAAACGCCGTCACCTCCATGGACGCCGGGAAAAACCGCTTGACACGGTGACGCGGTGAAACGGGGAAAGAGCGAAGGACGAGTTCAGATCTTGGCGTTTGAGGTTTGAAGTGAAACCCTGAACCCGAAACCCCGATCGAAGAACGGCGTGATTTTCCGGAATATAGTGGTATGCTTGTAAAGTGCGATCAAAGCTCAAACGAAAAGGCGGCTGTAAAAATTGACCACAAAGTTTAGCGGGGAAAGTCGCGCGCCATGATCCTGGATTTACTGAAAGGTCGGGAAAAGGAGAAAAAGATCGGCCTGGCTCTTGGCAGCGGCGCAGCGAGAGGGTGGGCTCACATTGGGGTACTCCGGTATCTCAATGAAACGGGTATCAAGGTGGATTACATCGCAGGCACCAGCATGGGTGCTCTCGTGGGAGCTTCCTTCTCCCTCGGAAAATTGGACGCCCTGGAGCAGTTCGCCCTTCACCTGGACTGGCGACAGATCCTCTCTTTCCTTGACGTCACCTTTCCAGTGTCCGGTCTCATCGAAGGAAAAAAGATCTCGGAGTTTGTCCGGGAACACCATGAGGAAACAGTAACTTTGGAGAGGATGCCCATACCCTTTTGCGCAGTTGCCACCGAACTGAACAGCGGCACTGAGGTCTGCCTGAATACCGGTGACCTCCTGGAGGCCATCAGGGCCAGCATTTCCATTCCCGGAATATTTACTCCCGTAAAAAGTGAAGGCAACCTTCTTGTGGACGGAGGCCTGGTAAACCCGGTCCCGGTAAGCGTCGTACGTCAGATGGGTGCAGATTTTGTCGTTGCGGTGGATCTGAGTCATTATTTTCCCAAAATCGATGATGGGGGCCATCACCTTGCTCCAGAGGAAGAAACCCCAGGGCCTGAAGAGATCGACACCGACCAGAGCGACCGCACGGGCGTGCTTGGGCTGGTGAACGACCTCAAGGAGAGAGCCTCTCTTTTCAAGGCCCAATCCCTGTTGCGGAACTGGACGAAAAAAGAGCCCACACTCAACATATTCGAGGTGACTCTCAGCTCCCTTAACGTTATGCAGGCACAAATAGCCAGGGCCTCGTTGGCTCTTGATCGGCCGGACGTGCTCATACAGCCCAAATTGAACCACATAGGCTTCATGGAGTTCAACCGGTCTCGGGAAACCATAGCAGAGGGATACTTGCAGGCGCGGATTCAACTAAAAGGACAAGGATAAAGTGAAAACTCATCGCTCTCACATGCTTGAGAAGCTGAAAAAAGGAACAATTTTCGACTTGCTGGTTGTAGGAGGAGGAGCCACCGGATGCGGTGTCGCCCTTGATGCCGCAAGCCGGGGATTGACCGTGGCCCTGGTGGAAAAGAACGATCTCGCCGAGGGGACCAGCGGGAGAAGTACCAAGCTGCTTCACGGTGGTGTGCGGTATCTTGAGTCAGCGGTAAAACATCTGGACCCGGTTCAATACCACCTGGTGAGGGATGCCCTTAAGGAAAGGGGGGTCCTGCTGCGCCTGGCACCCCACCTGTGTCACTGCCTGCCTCTGATAACGCCCCTCTATAAATGGATGGAGGTCCCCTACATACTGGCGGGCCTCAAACTCTACGACCTTCTGGCAGGATCCGCAGGGATCGGTAACAGCCGTCTCCTGGGTCGTTCCAGGGCCCTGGAACGGTTCCCCATGCTTCACGCCAAGGGTCTCAAGGCCGGAGTGCTCTATTATGATGGCCAGTTCAACGATGCCAGAATGTCTGTGAGCATCGCACTGGCTGCCTCACAGCACGGTGCCACGATAGCCAACCATTTGGGGGTGGAAGGGCTTAACAAGGAAAATGGCAAAATCACTGGCGTGGTGGTCAAGGATGGCATCAGCGGTGAATCGTGGGACATAGGCGCCCGTGTTGTGATCAATGCCACAGGTCCCTTTGCAGACAGCGTGCGGCGCATGGACGATGCGGGCTCCCGGCCCATGCTCAAAGCCTCCTCCGGTACTCACATTGTCCTCGACAAGCGTTTTGCTCCACCGGACACCGGGTTGCTTATCCCCAAAACAGAGGATGGGAGGGTCTTGTTCGTCCTCCCGTGGGAAGGGCACGCCCTGGTGGGCACTACAGACGAGCCAGCCGAGGTGTCAGAACACCCAAGACCAATGGAGGAGGAGATAGACTACCTCATCCACTATATCTGCAAGTATTTTGATCTTCAGTTCTCCCGAAGCGACATTAAGTCAGCGTGGTCAGGGCTCCGGCCCCTGGTCTCCGATCCCCGAAAATCGGACACGGCGAAGTTGTCCCGGGATCACGTGCTCGAGGAAAGTCCCGCCGGACTTCTCACCATCGCCGGAGGAAAGTGGACAACCTACCGTAAAATGGCCTGCGACACGGTGGACCATGCGGTGAAAAAGTTCAATCTTCGCCAGGTAAATGGCTGCAGGACCGACAGCATACCCTTAAATGGCGGGGCTGATTTCCACGCGGATGGGGGAGTGCAGCTGGCTGAGGCCTACGGGATAGACCCCGCCATAGCTGAGCACCTGAACAGGGCATACGGGGACCAGGCACGATCGGTCGTCGAGGTCGGTGAAGAGGGTTTAGGGGGCACCCTTGCAGAAGGGCATCCATATCTTGAAGCGGAAGTGTTGTGGGCCGTGAGACATGAGATGGCCTGCCGGGCCATGGATGTACTGGCAAGACGCACACCCCTGGCCCTTCTCGATAAGGCAGCGGCAGCATCAGCTGCCGGCTGTACCATCGATATCATGGCCAAAGAGTTAAACTGGGACTCCGACCGATGCCGGGAGGAGAAGCAGCTGGTTCAGGAGCGACTGACGTCGGCAATCTGAGCAGTTGTTGTCTGTCATTTTTTCTTTGTTTAATTTGGCAGATGTGTTAAAAAGACTAGCCCGCTAGGCCTGACCGGGAAGGAAGAAGCCTTACCGGCAGGCCGCTCGGATGAGTCATCCTGCGGAACTAAAACACCTCAAGGCACCCGAAGCACACCGGCCTACCGGTTCCCTGAAGTTTTCCCCTGACGATTTCCTCCGACGAGCTCGACACGATAGCCTCGCAAAAGGAATCCGGCCCACGCCCCAGGCGTGGCCCCCACCCCAGTCCCACCAATAGCGGAACGGATTGGTGAATTTTACGAGTCCATCAAAACAGGTCCTTGAATTTGCTCAACGCTTTGCGACGAGACAGGTGCGCATGGACCATGAAAAGGATAGTTATGAACAGTAAAACCTTTGAACAGCTTGGCCTTATTGAACCTCTTCTACGCGCGGTGCGCGAAGAGGGCTATACAAACCCCACCCCTATTCAGGAAGCAGCCATCCCGGAGCTTATCGCCGGGCGGGACCTCCTGGGTGGCGCCCAGACAGGCACGGGTAAGACGGCGGCTTTCGCTCTTCCCATTATTCAGAAGCTTGTCGGCCAGAGAAAAAGCCCATCGCCTCGCAGTGTGCGAGCCCTCATTCTCACCCCCACGCGGGAGCTGGCTGCCCAGATCGGCGACAGCTTTAAAGCGTACAGCCGCCACGTCAGGCTGAGCCGAACCGTCGTTTTCGGCGGGGTCGGCCAGATGCCCCAGGTAAGAGCGCTGTCCAGAGGGGTTGACGTGCTGGTGGCTACCCCGGGAAGGCTTCTGGATCTCATGGGACAAAGGCACATACGCCTCGATTCCCTCGAGGTCTTTGTGCTGGACGAAGCCGACCGGATGCTGGATATGGGCTTCATCCACGATGTGAAACGTGTGATCGCCACACTGCCGCAGCAAAGACAAACTCTTTTCTTCTCGGCGACCATGCCGCCTGAGATCGTTCGGTTGGCGGACAGCATGCTGAAAGACCCGGTGAAGGTTGCGGTGGATCCACAGGCCTCAACGGTGGAACTTATTGACCAGAGCATCATGTTCGTGGCTCGCGGCGACAAGAAAGACCTCCTGGCACACGTCCTCTCTGACTCCTCGGTGACGAGGGCTCTTGTTTTTACGCGAACGAAGCACGGCGCTGACAAGGTGGTGCGGCAGCTGGAACGCGATAAGGTGAAAGCAGAGGCGATCCATGGTAACAAGTCCCAGACCAACCGCACCCGGGCTATGGATAATTTCCGACGGGGAAATACACGGGTCCTGGTGGCTACAGATATCGCGGCCAGAGGCATCGATGTTGATGGCATCAGCCACGTTGTCAACTACGACCTGCCCAACATCCCTGAAAGCTATGTCCACCGCATCGGTCGGACTGCCAGGGCCGGAAAGGAAGGAGTGGCCGTATCGTTCTGTGACATGGAAGAGCGCTCATTCCTTAAGGACATAGAGAGGCTCATCGGACAGCAGGTACCGGTGGAAGAAGGACACCCCTGGCACGTGCAGGGGATGCCTGCCAGAAAGTCTATTGAAGTGAACTCCAAAGGGGAACGGGTCGTCAACGGAAGAAACGGCAAAGGGAACAGACGCAATCCGGCATCATCCGGAAAGGGGAGCAGGCGCAACCCGGCACCATCCGGACACAGGGGAAGCCAGTCAAACCGCTTTTCAGGAAAATCAGAGTCCGAAAGTGCCGCTCACCTGAGATCCCGCTCATAGCTCTGCTCACTGACATACCAGTATCATAAGCCGCCGAAAGGCGGCTTTTGTTTTGGGCGTTAACTAAAAAAGCGAAACTTTTACCACAGGGTAAAACCGTTGATCTTGGGGAAGCACCGTTTCTATAAAAGCGATGTTTTCTCTCGCGCTTTCGCAGGCTCAGGACAGGCATCCAGAAGGCGGAGGAAGGTCTTAACTTAGAGAAAGCATGATAAAAAATGGGCGGTATTTTTGTACAGAATCAACCTTTACATTCCACTAGCAGAACAGTAGGGTACATTATTGTAATTTATCTCGAAAGTCTTTTGGATGAAGGAGTGACAATTTACGCAAATTAACTGCTGGGAATTCAAAAAGTGCGGACGGAGAAAAAATCCCGGAATTGGGGGTATGCCTTGCGGCGACGACAACAGCTCTCCATGGAGTTCACGGTGGGAAGAACGGGGGCCGGACCTGTTGGGCTGTTTGCGGAACGCTTTGCGGGGGCGAGGTGCAGGGAACCTTTGCCGACAAGATCGGTAACTGCATGATCTGTGATTTGTTACAGGCTTTCTCACATTTGCGGGAAGCCACCGTTGCTATAGAGGGATGTTTTCAGCAGTGTGTTGAGATTTTCAGACACGGTGCTGGTATTGTGTAAGAGGGTGGGTTGTGTCAAGGAGGCCAGGCAGTTGGTAGATCAGCTGAGCAAGAAAACCTTTCTTATCATCGACCAGGGGGGCCACGCCAGCAGAGCCGTGGTCATGGATGAGTCCGGAAGACCTCTGGCCGGGGCAGAGCGTGCCCTGGAAACATCCCGGACCGAAGGCGGCTTCGTTGAGCACGATCCGCGGGAGCTTGTCCGTTCCCTACGTGAGGCCCTGGCCGAGATCGCGCAAAAGTCAGGGGGCAGCTTTGAAAAGATCAAGGCCGCAGGCCTGGCTACTCAAAGATCGAGCATCGTATGCTGGGATAAGCATACGGGAGAGGCTTTGTCACCGGTCATCAGCTGGCAGGATACCCGGGCCAGGGAAAGGATCATCCAGCTGGCACATCGGGCAGGTGAGGTCCACGAAAGAACAGGCCTCTTTTTGTCCGCCCATTACGGAGCCAGTAAGCTGGCCTGGTGTGTCGACAACATCCCGGAAGTAAAAAAAGCCCTGGATGCCCACAGGCTATGTTTCGGCCCCATGAGCAGTTTCCTGGTGTGGCAGTTGACCGCGGAGAAGCTCTTCGTCAGCGACCCTGTCAGCGCATCACGCACCTTGTTGTGGAACCTCCACCGCAAGGAATGGGACAGCCAGCTCCTTGAAATGTTCAATTTGACCTCCAGCGCCCTTCCGGTATGTGTTCCCACTGTACACGATTTCGGGAATATCAAGGCTGGAGGGCGACAGATTCCCCTTGCCCTTGTCACGGGAGACCAGTCAGCAGCCATGTATGCCTATGGGAAATTACAGCCGGAAACTGCTTATATGAACATTGGCACCGGCGCCTTTGTGTCCCGTTCCCTCGGACAGGAGCCCTTACTGGCATCCGGACTGCTGACAAGCGTTATCCACCAGCAGGATGATGTCAGTGAGTATGTCCTGGAAGGTACCATCAATGGAGCCGGCAGCGCTGTTCAGTGGCTGAGGACAATCCACAGTACAGAGGACCTCTGGGAGCAAATGCCCGGGTGGCTGAGGACTGTGGAGGATCCGCCCCTGTTTCTGAACGGCATATCGGGTCTCGGAGCACCTTTTTGGGTCCCGGATTTCGTTTCAGGTTTTGTGGGGAACGGTCAGCCCCATGAAAAGTTTGTTGCCGTGGTTGAAAGCGTTATTTTCCTGCTTCACAGGAATGTGGTTGAGATGGGCTTCTCTCTGAGAGGACCTGAAAGGATCCAGGTCACCGGCGGGCTGGCTGCCCAGGACGGAATATGTCAGCGTATTGCAGATCTGACAAGAGTGCCCGTATATAGGCCTGCCCAGGCCGAAGCTACGGTGCGGGGAACGTGCTATCTCCTTGCAGGCAGGCCTGACCATTGGCCGGAACCGGCGCCAGGACAGTGGTTTGAGCCTGGCGACGGAACACCCATCACCCAACGCTACAGCAGGTGGCTGGAGGAGATGGAGAAGAGAATTAACAGTAAATAATAATTAAGGATTTCGGATTGAGTATTACAATCTTTTTTGAATCCAGAATCCAGAATTTCCGTTATTAGCTGATGCCGGGATAGAACCTGGACCGTTTTTCCCTCTCGGTTAAAGATCATATGACCTTATTGATGGATGCCCCATTCTACATCATTGTCAACGGATCGTGACGAGCGGATTACAGGCAGGGACAGGAAGTATGGCATCCGATGGCAAGGGAGTGCGGGAGGGTGGGTACAGGTGGATGATTGAGCGGAGAATATCTGTTAGGATGCCGGCTCGGGCCTGCTATCTGGAAGGGCTGTGAACGTTAACCTGTCGCGGGAACTCAAAGAGGAAGCATGTACAGAACTGTCGTCATACTTATATCGGTATTTCTGATCACCCATGGCCTTGCCGGCGTTGTTCTGGCAAAAGAGGATGATCAACCCCCCACAGCTGTTCGTAAGCGCCTTGCCATGGAACAGGCGGCACGCGACAACCCCTTCCTGCTGCTGCCCCATCGGCCCAACTACATCCTGCCCCTGGCATACGCCCTGGACCCATACGAGGAGCCCTTCGGCCTGGCCCAGGGATCTTTCGACAAGATGGAAATGAAGTTCCAGGTCAGCCTGAAATTCCTCGTGAAAGAAGGCTTCATCGGCGGAGAGGGCAACCTCTACGCCGCCTACACCAACCGGTCCTGGTGGCAGGCCTACAACCCCCGGAGGTCACGCCCCTTCCGGGAGACGAACCATGAGCCGGAGCTGTTCCTCATGTACGATACCGACTGGAAAATCCTGGGGATGAGGGCCACCAGTGTTATTTTTGGGATCTCCCACCAATCCAACGGGCAGGGAGGTGCCTTGTCAAGGGGCTGGAACAGGATCTATGGCAACCTGTTCCTCGAAAAGGGCAACACGGTGTTCAGTGTGAAACCCTGGTACCGCATACCTGAGAGGGAAAAGAGCGCCCCCGATGAACCAAGGGGTGACGATAATCCGGATATCCGCCGTTATATGGGGTCGGTCGAAGCCGGCGTTCTATACTGCAAGGGAAAAAACTTTTTCACACTCATGCTCCGCAATAACCTCAGAAGGGACAACCGGGGTGCGGTGGAGGTTGGATGGTCCTATCCCCTGAAGGGCAGAATGAAAGGGTATGTGCAGGTTTTCGATGGTTACGGTGAAAGCCTCATCGACTACGACTACCGGATGACAAGGGTGGGAGTGGGGATCCTGCTGGCGGATTGGTTGTAAGAGCAGTGTAGAGTGCAGAGTGCAGAGTGTAGAGTGCAGAGTGCAGAGTGTAGAGGAAGATGAATACAATGAAGTTCACAAGAAACTCATTGACGATGTTTGTTTTTCTATGGGTGCTGTCACCAGCGGCTGTTTCCTTTGCGGGGGAGGCGGATGTGGTGGGTGTAAAGGCAAGTTCCGGGAAAGATGGGACCTGGTCTTTCTCCGTCACGGTGAGGCATGACGACGAGGGATGGGATCATTACGCCGACCGGTGGGAGGTGCTGGGGCCTGATGGTGAGGTTCTCGGGACCCGGGTTCTCATGCACCCCCACGTTGGGGAGCAGCCCTTCACCAGAAGCCTGCGCGGAGTCAAGATCCCGAAGGGTGTCTCCAAGGTTGTGGTCCGTGCCCGGGACTCGGTCCACGAACATGGGGGTGAGGTGATGGAGGTTGAACTTCACCTGAAATAGGTTGCCATCTTGAAGGGTCTGTACAATTTTTTTCAGAACGCAGAACGCAGAACGCAGAACGCAGAACGCAGAACGCAGAACGCAGAACGCAGAACGCAGAACGCAGAACGCAGAAGGGATAAGCAATGCTTTTGACAGCCGGACCGGGAGGGTGAACTGTTCGCCACGCGCCACGCGCCACGCGCCACGCGCCACGCTTCACGCTTTTCACGGCACTTACTCCTTGACATTTTCACGGTCCAGGAGCATGTTTATAGGCTTTGCTATACAAATAACTTTTGAAAAGGGATGAAAACACAGTGCAGGAAAATACTCGTAACATCGCAATCATTGCCCACGTTGACCACGGTAAGACCACACTGGTGGATGCCATGCTCAAACAGTCAGGCGTCTTCAGGGAAAACGAAGTTGTCAACGAGCGCGTCATGGACTCCAACGACCTGGAACGGGAGAGGGGCATCACCATCCTCGCCAAGAACCTGAGCGTTCAATTTGAAGACATCAAGATCAACATCGTCGACACCCCCGGACATGCGGATTTCGGGGGTGAGGTGGAACGGATCCTCACAATGGTGGATTCGGTCCTCCTCCTCGTGGACGCTGTGGACGGTCCCATGCCTCAGACCCGTTTTGTCCTCAGGAAATCGCTGGAAATGGGGCTGCGCCCCATACTCATCGTCAACAAGGTTGACCGCCCGGCTGCCGACCCGCTCCAGGCCCAGAGCAGAGTGTTCGACCTTTTCTGCGATCTTGCCACGTCCGAGGATCAGCTGGACTTTCCCACACTGTTCACCAACGCCCGGCAGGGTACCGCTGTGCGGGACATGAGCGAGGAACCCCGGGACTTAAGACCCCTTTTTGAAACCATACGGGACAACATCCAGCCTCCTGAGGGAGATGCAAACGCTCCCTTCCAGATGCTGATCGCCCATATCGACTACAACGACTACCTCGGAAGGATCGCCACCGGCAAGGTGGCCAACGGCAGCGTTGCCGTTGGAGACAGTGTGGCCCTCATCAAGGGGGACGGAAGGGTAACCAAGGGTAGGGTCAGTCGTCTCCAGGCTCACGAGGGGCTTCGGCAGGTGGAGGTTAACACAGCTACTTGCGGCGATATAGTAACCATCGCCGGCCTGGAAAATGTGGAGATAGGCGAGACTGTCAGCGACCCCTCCCATCCCCAGGCCCTCCCCTATAGGGTCGTTGACGAACCCACTCTGGCGCTGAACGTCATGGTCAGCACCAGCCCCTTCGCCGGTCGGGAGGGAAAGTACGTCACCTCCAGGAGCATTCGCGAGCGCCTGCACCGGGAGCTTCGCAACAACCTCTCCCTGCGGGTCGAAGATACTTCGAGCCCCGACACTTTTCGGGTGTCCGGCCGCGGGGAGCTGCACCTGGGGATCCTCCTTGAGAACATGAGGAGAGAGGGCTTCGAGATGGCTATTTCCAAGCCAGAGGTCATCTTCAAAGAGATCGACGGCGTTCGGATGGAGCCCATGGAATGTCTCGTGATCGACGTCCCCGTTGAGCATCAGGGAGCAGTCATGGCCAGCGTCGGGCCGCGCCGGGTGGAGCTGCTGTCAATGAACGCTGTCAACAACGAGGTCCGCCTGGAATTTTCCATACCAGCGAGGGGGCTCATCGGGCTGCGAGGAGAACTGCTCACCGAAACGCGGGGCACCGCGGTTTTGAACCATGTCTTTGACGGCTATGAACCGTACAAGGGAGATATGCCGGGCCGCAGGACCGGGGCCCTTGTGTCCATGGAGAACGGCTTCGTTACCGCCTATGCGCTGGAAATGCTTCAGGAGAGGGGAAAACTTTTCGTAGAACCGGGCACGGAGGTTTACGCGGGAATGGTGGTCGGAGAAAATGCGAAGGACAACGATCTGGATGTTAACCCGGTACGCCTTAAGAAGCTGACCAACATGCGCTCTTCCTCGTCCGATTTCAGCGTCAAGCTGACACCTCCCACCGTCCTCACGCTGGAACAGGCCATGGAGTACATTGGTGACGACGAGCTGGTGGAGATTACCCCCAATTCCATACGGTTACGCAAGAGGGTGCTCAACAAGAACTTCAGGACTAAAAAGAGCGCGGTGGTTTAAAAGCCTGGAAGAGTGAATAGTGAATAGGGAAGGTGGAATAAAGGCATCCCAGCCTTTTTCTTCCCCGTTCCCTATTCCAAATAGTTCCCTCGCGTTAAAATCTTTCTCTACACGCTACACTCTCTTCGATTGAGCCGGGCCAGGCCCGAGATCAATCGAAGAGCAGGTTCGCGTCGATGAAAAAGCCGTTGGCCTTGAGGAGTTTCAGGAGGCCGATCTGCCACCCGCCTTCCTCCTTGTAGGGGATATAGCGTATTCCGAAGAGCCCCTCGGGGATATCCTGGGGTCGCTCACCGCTGTGCAGGATCACGACCTTTCCCGGACCGAGGCTACCCACCAGAAGACCAAGCTTAAAAGTGCTCTCATGTTTGGGGTAAGGTTTTCCGATCACCGAGGTGAGACCGGAAAGGCCCCCCCTGGGTCCTGAGGATACCGACATGATGGTAAAGGCCATGTTCTTCTGCCCGATGATCCCCTCCATCTCGGAGGAGCTATCCTCATCCAGAAGGGCAAGATCGATACCGATCTTCTCCAGCAGGGCCGCCACGGCCAAACTGATATCATCCCCCCCTTCCTGCAGCAGGAGTATCCGTCCCGGCTGTTTGGGGCTTACCTGGGGGGTTTTTTTGACAGTTTCCGCGGCCTTGGGAGCCGGCTTGGGTTCGGGTTCAGGTGCCGGTTTGGCCGCCCTGGCTGCCGATGGCGCATCGGGTGCGTTGGGCCTGGTTCGGGGCACGGCCTTAGGCGGGGATGGCTTTGCCGGTGGGGTTTTTCCAGCAGGTTCGACCTCCACGAGATCCTCTGGGGACAGGTCCTGGATATCGTCCTCGGACAGATCTATGAGGCTGAGAAGCGCCTCCAGGCGCTGAGCCGCTTTTGGCAGCCCCAGTTCATATTTGGTCTGTTTTTCTGCCCGTGAATCACCCCTTGAAATATTTCCGGCGGCGATCTTGAACCCCTCGAACTCGCTGTACTCGGGTGACTCGCTCCCGAATACGTCGCACACTCCCTGGGCCACTCCGTCTTCAAGTGCCTGGATCTCGTCGCTGTCGAGAGGAACGATCCTGGGATTGATACTCTTCAGCTCACTGAGAATTGCAATAAGTAGATCTTTACCCTGCTTCCCCGAGATCCCTGCCATAATATGCTCCCCTGTCGTTTCAATCAGTAGTTTGAGCCCCAGTGTATGTAGGTATTTTACGCTCAAGAAAATATTTTACACAAGGTCATTGTGTTGTAGGTTTGGCTTAGGAGCCAGGAGGAAATTAATTAAGAATTTGGAATTGAGCATTGAGGATTAACATCAAAGGCCTCATTATTATAAATACTCAATTTTCAATGCTGCATCCGGAATCATATTTCCCAAACCTCAAACCTCAAACCCTTACCTTAATAATAATAGGCCGTGTGCTGCAATCGTTCGGGTTTTGATCTTATTCTACGTTCTACATTCCACATTCTTCATTCTCACCAGACCCTAGACCCCAGACTCTAGACCCTATACACTCCCCCCATGTCTCCTTTCCTCTATTTTCTCATCTTCCCCCTGGTTGGAGCCCTCGTGGGTGGGTTCACCAACTGGCTGGCCATTCTCATGCTGTTTCGTCCCCGGGAACCGGTACGGATATTCTGGTGGTCCCTGCAGGGGGTTATCCCCAGCAGGCACGCTCAATTGGCTGAGCGTATTGCTGATACGGTGGAAAACAGCCTTCTGACTCAGGATGACATGGAAAAAGCCATGAGCGGTGTGAACTGGCACGATGAGGTAGACAGCCTCATACGAAAGGTCCTCCACGATCGGGGACCGGGCGGGATCCTAGAAAAGATCCCGGGCGTTTCACAGGCGTGGAATAGAATTATTTTTCCCTCTCTGCAGGAGGTTCTCAGCCGGGAGATAGTCCGGTTCATGGATGGACATGGTAAACGCTTTGCAGGCAAGCTGAGAGAATCGGTGGACATCAGGGAGATCGTCAGGATAAAGGTCATGGAGTTTGAGACCGAGGCCATGGAGGACCTTATCATGGCCGTTGCGAAAAAAGAGTTTGGTCACATCAAGATAGTGGGGGCCATCACCGGGGCGGCCATAGGTGTGGTGCAAGGAATAGTAATGTTAGTGGTGGGATGAAATGATCCTGGTGAGATCCAGGAGAAGGACTGGCCCGGAATGATGATTGTTTAATCCCTCCAGGAATTCGGTTTCAAGTTTCAGATTCCGGGTTTCGGGAGTTACCTCGATACCTGGATACATGAGCCTTTTCTCCCCCTTACCCTCTCACCCACTGTCCCCCTCCGATTTTCTCCCCCGTCAGAGCCTGTCACGCCAAAGGCGTGACGTCACCGTGTCCCCGTGTCAGACGGTCTCCAGCTCCTTTGCTATTTCCGGCCACATCTTACCGAAATCCTCCAGGGCTCTGTGCCTGTGGCTGAACCTGTTTTTCTCTTCGGGCCTCATCTGGGAAAAGGTCTTGTCCTCGGGGATATAGAAGAAGATGGGATCGTACCCGAAGCCGGCTTTGCCATGCTTTTCAAAGGTGATGAGCCCATCCACGCGGCCTCTGGTCTGCCAGGTCCGGCCATCCGGGGAGGCCAGAGCCAGAACACAGACAAAGTAGGCCAGCCTTTCAGCCTCGGGGACTGCTTTCATCCTTTCGAGGAGCAGCGCCATGTTGGCTTCGTTGTCCCCATCCTCGCCTGCGTAGCGGGAAGAGTGGACCCCGGGGTCGCCTCCCAGGATCGGGACAACCAGTCCGGAATCGTCTGCCAGGGCCGGCATCCCTGCCCACCGTGCAACCTCAAGAGCCTTCTTCTGCGCGTTGGCTTCGAAGGTATCGCCATCTTCAACGATTTCAGGAAATTTACCTTCCAGGTCTTCCGGGGAGACGATATCAATCCCGAGGCTACTGAGAATAGTTCTTATCTCAACTATTTTTCCCGGGTTTGAAGTTGCCAATACGATCTTCATTGGTATCCACCGAGGTTTGGTTCTACTGCGTTCTGAGTGCTGCGTTCTGAAAGAAATTTTGGGTCAGTTAGCTATCTCAACTCTCCCAAAATTTCTTTCTGCCATTTCACGATCTTTTTGATCCCCTTGCTTCCTTCCGCAATAAGCCGACTGAGGTCCTCCTGGCTAAAGGTCGTTCCCTCCCCACCGGCCTGGATCTCAACAATGCGTCCGCTTCCTGTCATCACAACAGTCATGTCCACATCGGCCTGGGAATCTTCTGTGTAGCAAAGATCCAGGAGGGTCTGCCTGTCAACGATCCCGATACTCACGGCGGCAAGATAGTCCTCCACAGGGATCTTTCTAATCCGCTTCTGGTCCTTTACCTTCCGCAGCGCATCCACCAAAGCGATGAACGCTCCGTTTATGGCCGCGGTGCGCGTGCCCCCGTCAGCCTGGATCACGTCACAATCCAGGTAAAAGGTGCGTTCCCCCAAAGCGGTGGTATCGACAACCGCACGCATGGCTCTCCCGATAAGCCTCTGGATCTCGTAGGTTCTCCCGGCAGTCTTGATGACAGTCTCCCGGTTCAGCCGGTTCTGGGTGGAGCGGGGCAGCATTCCGTACTCAGCCGTGATCCAGCCCTGCCCCGTACCCCTGAGCCAGGGCGGCACTCTCTCTTCCACCGAAGCGCTGCAAACAACCTTCGTATCGCCCATTTCCACCAGGACGCTTCCCTCAGCATGCTTCTGGAAGGGGCGGGTGATCTTTATTTCCCTTATCTGGTCGGGCTGGCGCCCGTCGGGACGGATGAGCTCGCCAAGCTTGAAGGTAAGATCTTTATCGTTCTTTTTGTCTGTCACGTGTTCTCCTTTACGCCTTTTTTTTTGAGATTTGAGATATGAGATTTGAGATCCGTTTCACTCATCCCTTTCCAATATCGTTACCTGTTGAACATTTTCGAGTTTCCGGTCCAAAAAAACCTGCCCTACATCCAGAAATCTCTCAGGCAAGTCGGTGACCTCAAACAGGTCGGTACCTGAACCAGTCTCATCCACGAAACCGTTGTCGTCCAGAAAATTTTTAAGGGTTATAGCCGTCTCTTCGGCAGAATCTATGAGGGTGATCTCGGTTCCCATGACTATGGAAATGACCTCCTTGAGCATGGGGTAATGTGTGCACCCGAGGACCAGGGTATCCACCCCCTTTTCTATCAGCGGCTTAAGGTACCTGATGGCAACCTCCCGGGTGATGGGGTCCAGCAGCCACCCCTCTTCAACTAACGGCACGAAGAGGGGGCAAGGGGCGGCCAACACCTTGATATCAGGGTCAAGTTCTGTGATAGCGCGCTGGTAGGCTCCGCTCGCAACAGTCCCCCTGGTGCCGATCACACCTATTATACCGTTGGAGGTAGAACGCACAGCCGCAGCTGCTCCCGGCGCCACAACTCCGAACACAGGGATGGGCATGACGCTGCTGAGCAGATCAATGGCGTATGCGGAGGCCGTGTTGCAGGCAACTACCACCGCATCTACACCCCTTTCGCAAAGATAACGGCTTATCTGCACGCTGTAGCGGGTGACGGTTTCAGCAGACTTGGTTCCGTAGGGAACACGGGCAGTATCCCCGAAATAGTGGATGTCGGCACCGGGCAGCGCCTGGCTTACCTCCTTGTAGACAGTAAGCCCGCCAACACCGCTGTCAAATATTCCCAACTTGATCAAAAAAGCTCTCCCCGGAAGAGGAGAAGAGGGGACTTGGCGAAAAGGGGAAAACGGTCTCACTCCCCATTCTCCTTTTCTCCTCTTCGCCTTCTCCCCTTTTCGGTAATTCGTCCTGTGGACGAATTATTCCCAGTCCCCCGCAAGCAGCTGGATCCTGCTTGTAAGAGGAGTACTGATGTCCACATGCCCGGCGAAAGTCTCGCTCTCCCGTCCGTTTATCAGGATCTGGACATTGGACACATCTGTGAAGTTCTCTGTCAGGGTGTTCACCACCGAGTAAACCGCAAGGACCTCGGTCCACGCTCCACCAGGGTGTTCATCCTGGATCGCCCCCCCCAGATCCACCCAGACCGTCTTTTCACGCTCAAAGATCGCCCTGACCAGAACAGATTCCGGAAGGGTCCTGAGCCTGTCCTCATCAACGGGTCCTTTAATCAACTCTTCCACAACGCTTTTGAGCAGGTCTTCCCTGCTCTCTCCAGTCACTTCCCTGCGCTCCAAAGATAACCTTCGCCCGGTGATATCGGCAAAAAACAGATCCATCTCTTTTGTCTGTGGGGTGGCTAATGCCGGCTTGCTCATAACCTCCCCGCCGGGAGGGGTAATCCCCGGCCCCGGCAAGGTAAAGTGTATAAACAGATAAACTGCCCCTGCGACAAGGATAAGGATCACTGCAGCCATCAGGTTTTTTTTCATGGCCGTTCTCTCTTTATCTCACCCCGGAGAAGTCCCCTGTGATAATCCTCGATGGCCCGATAAAGCGCCGTGGCTATCTGCTTCTGATGGGCCTGGCGGTTCAGTCGGACCTCCTGCTCCGGGTTGGAGATATATCCGATCTCTACCAAAGCCGCCGGCATCCTGGCACCCATGAGAACAGCCAGAGGAGCCTGCCGCACTCCTCTGTCCCGGCCCCTGAGTTCACCTATGATCCGTTTCTGAACCATGGATGCCAACTCGTTGCTCTCCTGGATATAACCAGTCTGGGCCATATCCCAGAGGATCGCCTCCAAAAGCGCTTTGTCGCCCTCATCCCCCTTGACCCCGAGAGCCTTATTTTCAATTTCGGCGTAGCTGCGGGCCTGCTTGTCAGTGGACTTAAGACTCAGGTAGTAAGTTTCATAACCCTCGATATCCCGGCGGAAGGTGGCGTTGGCGTGAATGCTCAGGAACAGGTCCGCGCGGTTGTTGTTGGCGATGGCCGTCCGTTCTTTAAGCCCTACATAGTAATCGGCTGTACGAGTCAGGACGACCTTTATCCCGAGTCCTTCTTCCAGCCTGGTCTTGAGTATCTCCGTAACGGTGAGTACGAGGTCTTTTTCCCTTGTTCCAGTACTTCCCCTCGCTCCAAGGCTTCTACCCCCATGGCCTGGATCGAGAACTACAACCGAAAGCCCTTTCGGTTCCTTCTGGAGCACCTCTTCCGGAACATACTGGTCCCGACGGATGAAGGAGGCTGTTTTTGACAATTCCTCCGGGTTCTGACCCTGGAAACCCCCTGAACCCGGCTCTCCGAGTGTCAGTGCCCGGGAATCCAGTGAGGAAGAGCGTCCCGTGAGAGCAGGCAGCGCTTTGGTGAGAAAATCAGTGGGAATAGCCAGTCTGCCGCCCAGATTGACAAGGGGGCCCGACATGACAGAGAACAGTCCCCGTGACAGGACGAGGGGTGATTCCAACAGCAAACGGCAAGAACCCCGCTCACCAACCAGGTCCAACCTCTCCCCCAGGACATCCAGGCTCGAACGCAGATCGAAGACCTCAATGAGGGACTGCAGGTCGATCATCCCCGATCGTACGGTAAGCTGCCCGGCCTTGCCTCCCGGCAGGTGTACGGAGATCTCCGATGTCAGGGAATAAGCCTTCATCGGCAAGGCGAGGGTTACCGAAAAAATGCAAACCAGGATAATTCGATTCAGGAGGTGTTGAAATAGGAAAGTCCTGCGTATCATATTCGAAACGGATGTGGAGTTAATAAACCGCTTCACCATTCACTGTTCACCTTTCACTATTCACCGTTTACAGCTCTAATAATCCCTCGGCAACATACCGGGGACCTCTGACTGTGGAACATAACCCGGTGTATAGGTCCTTGTACCAAACTGGCCTCCGGTCCTGTTGGGAGATTTAGCGTACTCCCTGGGTGCCGTGCCGATCTTGAACGCCTCGTAGATGAAGCGGTCTGCTCCCGGACCTGCCAGCAGGCCAGAATCGGGATCAATTTTCACCATCTCGATCCCGGGAGGAGGAGCAGGGAAGGGAAGAACTGGGCGGTCCTTCATAGCCTTCTCCATGAAGTTCACCCAGATCGGGGCTGCGGCACGGGAACCGGTCTCATTCTGTCCCAGGGGAGCCTCCTCATCGAAACCTACCCAGGTGCCGGTCACTATCTTGGGAGTAAAACCCATGTACCAGGCATCGATCATATCGTTGGTCGTACCGGTTTTGCCTCCGCTGGGCCGCCCGAGGGCTCTTGCTCTCCATCCTGTCCCCGATTGCACCACACTGCGCAGAAGGTTTTGCATCATGAAAGCGGTATCCTCGGAAAGGGACCGCGTCAACTCCGCACCGCCCTGCTCCAGGACGTTGCCCCCCCTGTCCTCAACCTTCATGATAAACCACGGAGCGGAACGCAAACCCAAATTGGCAAAAACAGTGTAAGCGGAGGTCAGTCCTATGGGGGTGATGCCCATGCTTCCCAGTGAGATGGACAGGTCCTCCGGAAGTTCTTCCTCGATACCGAACCGTTTGGCATACTGAATGACCGCCTGTATTCCCAGTTTTTGCACTAACTTTATCGTAATGACGTTCCTGGACTGGACCAACCCGGTTCGCAGGGGGGTAGGTCCGTAGAACTTTTCGGAATAGTTGCCAGGCTTCCACTTCAACTCCTGAGCAGGGTCATCGTAAATGATGGGGGAATCCACAATGATGGATGAAGGGGTGAAACCGTTATCCATGGCGGCACTGTAAACTATGGGCTTGAAGGCGGAGCCGGGCTGCCGTATAGCCTGGGTCGCACGGTTAAATTCGCTTCGGTTGTAATCGTACCCCCCTATCATGGCGAGGATCTGCCCGGTAGGAGCGTCCATACAGATCAGCGCAGCCTCGGCCTTCGGTTCCTGCTCCAGTGCAAATAGAGTACGGTTTTCACTGTCTTTGACTGCAAGGTACCGGGCCATGACCAGGGAACCGATGCTGACTACCTCGTCAGCTCTTTTTACAGCATATTCTGTATAGTCTATGGTGGTATCGATGGGCCTGGCCCACTTCATCTCCTTTAACGGGATGTGGCCCGGGACCCCCCCCAGATCCAGGTCCGCTCCGTCTTTGTCCACCCGCATGACCAGGGCGCTCAGGATCTGTCCTTCCTCCCAGGGTAGAGCGTCTGTTACTCCCGAAATGACATCGGCAAGGCCGTTCTGGACCCTAAGCTTCTCAATGGCCTGAGGAAAGTTGTCTGATGATATAAACTCTATGGGGCCTCGATACCCCTGCCTCTTGTCAAGGTCCTTCAACCCCGTCCTGATTGCATCCTGGGCAAACCCCTGCAAGTTTTTATCCATGGTGGTTGAAACCTTCATCCCGCCACGATAGAGTATTTCCTCACCATATTTATCATAGAGGTAGCGGCGCACCTCTTCTGCGAAGTAGGCCGTCGGGTCCATGGGGTCTGCAGTCTTCGGGTTAAGTCCAAGAGGAAGTGAGGAGGCCTCGGTGCCTTCCTGGGCGGTACTGTAGTTCTCCTCTACCATCCGGTCCAGAACCTGGTTGCGGCGCGCCAAAGCCCGATCAGGGTTCCTTGTGGGATCGTAGGCGCTGGGAGCTTTGGGCAGGCCGGCGAGAAGGGCTGTCTCGGCCAGGGACAGTTCCCAGACATGTTTCTGGAAATAGTTCTGTGCCGCGGACTCGATACCGTAACTGCCGTTGCCGAAGTAACTTTGATTCATATAAATCTCAAGGATCTCGTCCTTGCTGAACCGTTTGTCTATCCGACGGGCCAGTATGGCTTCCTTGAGTTTACGTGAATAGGTGCGTTCGTTGGAGAGCAGAAGGGATTTGGCCACCTGCTGGGTAATGGTGCTGCCTCCCTGTACCACCTTCCCAGCCTTGAGGTTCTTAAGGAAGGCCCTGAAAATCCCGAGATAATCCAGTCCCTGGTGCTCGTAATAACTGGAATCTTCTATGGCGATAACGGCGTTAATCACCTGACGGGGAACCTGGTCAATAGAGATGAGTTCCCTGTTCTCGATGAAAAAGCGGGAAACCTCCACACCGTCCCTGTCGTACATGATGGTCGGAAGACTTGGATTATAGTCACCGATATCCTTCAGTTGGGGGAGGTTCAGGCTGAAATAGAAATATGCGGCCATGGCAAACAGCGTCCCTGCGGCCATGATCGAAAGCAGGCCAAATAGAGCGGTCTTTGACCTGCGGCGACGGCGCTGCCTGCCAGTTGGAATGTTGCGAATCCTCAATTGTTTTTCCTCGTCTTGGGTTGAAATGTCAGCGGAATGTCAGTTCCGAAAGCAGATTTAGACAGAGTACGGCTGAGAGGGTTAAGTGTCAACATGGAACCCTTTAGCCCGGACTATTCACGAGGTTCTTTTCCGTTCTGGCGGCGTTGCTGTGTCGTTCCCTTGTGCGGAATACTAAAGTATGCCTCCGCGCTCCCTGGACAGTCGCCTTGCCGGAACGAAAAACTCCTCTCGTGACTATGTCCGGACAACCCCGCATAATTCATGATGTTTATCGTGCCATTCCCATTTATCCATATTTGCCAAACAGTTAGCTCACATCTCATCACCATCATGAATAATGCGGGCTAGAGACTGGCGACATGGCCAGGGCATTCCCGGCAATGCTCCACCCGGCACTCGGCTGTTCTGCACCGCTCGTTGCAATACAGGACCGTGGTCACGTATCGGTCACCCCTGTCGGGAAGCAGCGTGACGATAGTGCCTGAATCCATTTCCAGAGCCAGGTCCAGTGCCACCCTGATAGCAGCCCCACTGGACATGCCCGAGAATATCCCCTCCCTGGAGGCCAGGGTCTTTGATGCTTCATAGGCGTCATCGTCCTGGATGACAACCTTACGATCAAGCTCCGCAGGAACGTAAATGCCCGGTACAATGGCCTCGGACATGTTTTTCAGACCCTGGACCTTGTGTCCCATTACCGGCTCCACTCCCACGATGGAAATGGAAGGGCCTTTGCTTTTGAGAAACCTGGAAATACCCATGAGCGTCCCTGTGGTGCCCATGCCTGCAACGAACACATCTATATCACCTTCCGTCTGCTCCCATATTTCAGGGCCGGTTCCCGTAAAATGAGCCCGGATGTTGTCAGGGTTGTTAAACTGATCAGGCATGTAGTAGGTGCCCGGGTCCTTCTCATGCATCCGCCTGGCTTCCATGATGGCGCCATCGGTCCCATGGCTCGCCGGTGTAAGGACGATCTCGGCGCCCAAAGCGGAGAGGACCCTCCTGCGTTCAATACTTACACCTTCCGACATGGTCAAAATGTTCCTGTACCCCTTGCAGGCGGCTACCAGTGAGATCCCGATACCGGTGTTCCCCGAGGTAGCCTCCAGGATCGTCATGCCTGATCTGAGCTCTCCCCTCGCCTCGGCTCCCTCGATCATGGAAAGGGCGATCCGGTCCTTGACCGACCCCCCAGGGTTGTTTCCCTCCAGTTTGGCCAGTACTCTCACCTTGGGATTGGTGTTCATGTGCAGTATTTCCACGAGGGGTGTGTTGCCTATAGTATCCAGGATCGTCTTTTTGTTCACTTCTCCATCCTTTCGTATCGTTACAGTGAGTCATATCTTGCGGGTAGGTCCCACTGAATAGCTGTTCAACCTGCCTTCTTGCCTTCTGAAAAATCGCTCTAATATACAGCAGTCGGACCGATTGGGCCATAGAGGCCCTGGCGGGTTGACCGCCATTCCGGGGAGGACTATGATTCAGATTCTCACGGAGGCAGACTATGGAACCAGGCATCGAGAATTTTGCGGGAGTTATCATTCAGAACGCAAAAGGTGAGACTCTTCTTGTGCGCAAGGTGGACCAGTACGCCTACGCCATCCCATGGTGCCGCATTACTCCGGGAAAAAGCCTTCAGGAATGCCTGATGGATCGGGTCATGCACCTGACGGGGCTGTCAATTCAGCCTGTTTTCCTCGGTCCCAGTGAGCATATCGATGGGGACAACCACTTTATTTCCTTTGACCACACCGCGAAGATCGACTCTGGCGAGCAGCATTTCGTCAGGGACGGACTGGACTACCTCTGGGCTGGCGTAGACGAACTGTTCACCGTACCCCTCGTGGCCCTGACCCGGCAGATCCTGGAAAAGCACTTCCTGAAACAGGGGATCGAGCCGGAACTGAGCTCCGAGCCGAAGGATTTTACTTCATGACAGGGTCGATCAACTGAAAATGGAGGCCAGGTCAGTTCCGCTCAGCAGTTCCTCGATCCAGCCACTTATTAGATCTTCCTTAACATCAACGTTAAGCCTCTCCCTGATCTTCGCGGCCGAGCTCCCCAGATCAGGGGAAAGCCGTATGATCAGATCCTCGGGCAAGTCCGCCTGGTATCCGAACTCTGTATTAAAAACAGCCACGCGCCCATTGTGCAGGATGGATTTGACCAACGCTCCCTCGATGGGGGCTGACCACATGCTGGGACAAAGGACGAGGCGGCAGTTTTCCACCTCCTCACGGAGCCCTGTCTCCCAGGTGATGTCCATTATCTTCACATTACCAGGCAGGCCCACGTCCCCCGATTGGGTCGTCGCCTCTTCCATTGAACCGGGTAGAAGAAAGGACAGTTCGGGAAGGTGTCTGGCCAATTCAATAGCATATCCGGCCCCTTTGGCAGCATTTATGGCTCCGTGGAAGACAACATCATATCCTCCCGCACCGGGTTTTTCTCGCTCAACACCCTCAAATTCGTCTGTCACCATTCCTACCAACCGAACTCTGACGTCAGATCCGAAATGTTTCCTGATAAGCCGCCCCTGGTTGGGGTTCTGCAGCAGGAACATGATCGCAGGGGCCACTTTTTTCAAATGGCTCAGATAGGACAGGTTCCTGGATCGATTGTAAAACACCGGGAAGGGATGGCATGATGGATGGCACCGACTGACATCTCCCAGGCAGTCGAGGCATTCCTCCCATTTCTGTCCTCGATAATTGTAGGAACGGATGCAGAAAAAGCTGCTATCCAACACATAATGGGTCACGCGGTTGGAACCAACGAGGTTGAAAAAGGATCTCCACCTCAGGGTCTGTGGATGCAGAACAAGCACGTCCGCGTTACGTATTAACCTCAATCGCGCATAGAACCTGACCAAGTCAAAGCCATATAAGATAATCCCCTGACCTTTTGATTGAGGGCGGCACAGAACCGTCCATCCGTTTTTTTCGGCCAATGGCGCCAGCACTGAAAGGAATCGGCCTAGACCGCCCGCGCCAGGCGGCAGACCGCTGACAAGGTAGCCTTTCACTTTCCATCGCCCCTGTGTTTCCCTGAAAAATACTTTATGGTTCTCGCTATCCCCTCATCGAGGCTAACCAGGGGTACCCAGCCCATTTCTCTCAAGTTCGCTGTGTTCGCTTTAGAATCCATGAGTTCACCTTCCTGCATGGGAAGGTCACCGAAAAGCAGAACCGAATCGGACCTGGTTGCCGCACGGATCTTCTTTGCCAAATGCCGGACAGACACGGAAGTGCCCGTTCCTATATCGAAATGAAGGTATCCCTCCGGCAATACATCGAGGTTCTCCAGCATTTTCACATATGCCTGGACCGCGTCCGAAATATAGATAAAATCCCGTTTCTGCGTTCCTTCGGTCAGGGGGATCTCCGGAACCCGCTTGAGGCAGCTCTCTATGAGAAAGGGTATGAATTTATCCTCACGGTCATCAGGTCCGTATAGGTGCTGGAGGCGCAGGTTTATAAAACGACCACCCCTGTTTTTGACTTGAGCTCTGCCCCACTGGCTGAACTGTCCTTTGGATGACGCATATGCGTATAGGGGGGCGTAACTCCGAGGATAGAAGGTGTCGGTGTTAATAAAGTTCCGGACCTTGTTGTCCGCGGCCTGCTTGGCAAGTTCCATTGGGAAGAGGACATTGCTTTGGTACACTTCACTGGCCTCTTCCTCCGCCCGGCCGTATCGGGTGGCGGTGTGGACCACAGCGTGCGGAGGTGGGCTTCCCTCAAACAACCCCCCAATTCCCCGCTGGTCCAGATCAACCAGTTCCATCCTGTCAAGGAAATCCTCCACCCTGTCAAGACTTGTGGATCCCCTTACACCGGCCACAACCGTGTGACCGTCATCGACGAGCCTACGTGCCAGGTGGCTTCCCAGAAACCCGGAGGCTCCGGTCAGGACGATCTTCATTTCTGTGCGAATTCCAGGATGCTGTCGACCATGTAGCCTGCCATGGCAGTAGATATCCCGGGATAAACACCTACCCAGAAGGCTGATCGCATGATCTCATCAGTTGCCACGAGGTCTCCCACGACCCTGTAGCTGTCCGAACTGCTCCTTATGTGGTCGAAGCAGGGTTGATGGAGGAAATTGCCGGCAAAAAGCATGCGAGTCTGAATCCCTCGGGATTCCAGGTGGGCGACGATCTCATCACGGGAAAAGGGAGCTTCTTGACGAACGAGCATGAGAAAACCGAACCAGCTTGGCAAAGATCCCGGCGCCGGTTCCGGAAGAATAAGATAATGCCCGAGATCTGAAAGCCCATCCCGCATCAGCTGCCAATTTTCTCTTCTTCTTTCGATGAAGGTTGGGAGTTTTTCCAGCTGCGCGACCCCGATGGCGGCTTGCAGATCGGTTGCCTTCAGGTTATATCCGAACTGGGAATAAACGTATTTGTGGTCGTAACCCGGCGGCAACGATCCGTACTGGCCCGAAAAACGGCGCCCGCACGTGTCATCGATCCCGGACGGACAGATGCAGTCCCTGCCCCAATCTCTAAGAGAAATGAGGATCCCGGCAAGCTCCGAGTTGTCCGTGTAAACAGCTCCCCCCTCACCGGTGGTCATGTGATGGGGAGGATAAAAACTACTCGTCCCTATGTCTCCGAAGGTCCCGGTCATTTGATCCTTGTAGCGGCTGCCCAAGGCGTCGCAGTTGTCTTCAATAAGCCAGAGGTCATGCTTCCGGCAGAATTCCGTAACCGTGTCCAGATCGAAAGGGTTGCCGAGGGTGTGAGCGAGCATTACTGCCCGCGTTCTCGGGGAAAGGGCTTCTTCAAGAAACCGGGTATCGGCGTTGCAGGTAGATAGTTCTACATCGATAAAAACTGGAATTGCACCGTATTGCATCACAGGTGTGACAGTTGTGGGAAAGGCCGCGGCCACCGTGATAACTTCATCCCCCCGCTCGATAGCCTTGGCACCGAGTCCGGGTGATGTGAGAGCCATGAAGGCAAGGAGGTTGGCAGAAGAGCCCGAGTTTACAAAACAGCAGTTAGACAGGCCCATAAACTTACCAAAATTTTTCTCAAAACTGTCAGAGTAACGGCCCTGAGTGAGCCAGAATTCCAGAGCTGCATCCACCAGAGTGACGAGTTCGGCATCATCAAAAACCCGACCGGCATAGGGTATCCGTGTCTTTCCAGGCACGAACTCCTTTCCCTCAAAGGTCTCCTGGTAATAGGCCCTCACCAGATTCTGGATCTGATCCCTGATATTGTGGTCACCGCCCGTTTTTTTCATTTCAATGCACTTCCCCTGTCCAGGGCGCCCGAGCCAGACGGGCATCATCAACGTATTGCCTGATCTGATCCAGACAAAGGGAATAAACATCTATTTCCGAATTACCGTGAACCTGTTTATACCACGAGATCGTTTTATCGATGGACCGCTGGACTCCGTACACAGGTCTGAAGCCCAATTCCCTCATGGCCTTTGAAGTGTCCAGATTGAGAAGCTTGGCCTCATGAACTTCATTCTCACCACCCTGTCTTTCCCAGGACCCGTACCCCCATATCCGTAATACTCCGTCAACTACCTCGCCGACGGTAAGGTTTTTCGGCTCCATCGGACCGAAGTTCCAGGGTCCGCAAAATGTTGTGGGGTCATCCATCATCATGGAAGCCAGGTGCAGGTAGCCCGCCACCGGATCCAGGATAAACTGCCAGGGCCTTACAGCGTCCGGGTTCCTCAGGCGGATCCTTTCTCCGGTCTGAAGGGTCCTGATACAGTCCGGGATCAGCCTGTCACTGGCCCAGTCCCCGCCGCCGATGATATTCCCCGCCCGCACCGTGGCCACAGCTGTATCGGTTTGGAAAAAAGACCGCCTGTATGCAGCCGTCACTAATTCCGCGCCGGCTTTGCTGGAACTGTAAGGATCGTGTCCGCCCAGGGGGGCTTTTTCATTATACGCCTGTCCCGTTTCCCGGTTTTCGTAACACTTGTCCGTTGTGATGACCTGACACACCTTGATGGACGGACATCCGCGAACTGCCTCCAGGAAATGAACCGTTCCCATAATATTGGTGCCGTAGGTGCCCACCGGATCGTCATAGCTGGGTCGCACAAGGGATTGAGCTGCAAGATGAAAGGCCGAATCGGGTTTACTCTGAGCCATGGCCGACTTAAGAAACTCCAGGTCCCTGACGTCACCATGAATGTGGGTCACTCTCCCGGCGAGGGCGGCTTTTTCAAAAAGGCTTGGGTCAGAGGGCGGTTCCAGGGAGAAACCCACAACGCGGGCACCCAGGGCGCCCAGCCAAATTGCCATCCAGGAACCTACAAACCCCGTGTGGCCGGTCAGAAAGACTGTTTTCCCCCTAAAAGCCCCTTTGAACAGGCTGCCCCTATCCATGGCACTTATTCCCATTGTTTCCAGGGTGCCTTACCGGAAGCCCATAACTCCTCAAGGGCGCTCTTGTCACGCAATGTGTCCATGGCGCTCCAGAACCCTTCATGAGGATAGGCGGCCATCTGTCCGTCCCTGGCGAGATTTTCCATGGGCTCACGCTCCCAGTATGTCTCGTCGCCCTGGACATATCCGAGGGCTCCGGGAGATAACACGAAAAAACCTCCGTTTATCCAGCTTCCATCTCCCATGGGTTTTTCCCTGAAACTTTTTACCTTGCCGCCATCAAGAACCATGGACCCGAACCGTCCGGGCGGCTGTACTGCAGTTACCGTGACAAGCTTACCTCCTTCGGCGTGAAATCGCCTGAGCGCGGCGATGTCAATATTTGCCAGGCCGTCACCATAGGTCATGCAGAAATCCCCCTCCTCCACATAAGGAAGGATCCTCTTGAGCCGCCCGCCAGTTTGGGTAGACTCACCGGTGTCCACCAGGGTCACCTTCCACGGTTCCGCGAACCGGTTGTGGATCTCGAGGCTGTTGTCGGACAAGTCTATGGTCACATCGGACATATGGAGAAAATAGTTGGTGAAGTACTCTTTTATCATATAACCCTTGTAACCCAGGCAAATGATAAAATCGTTGATGCCATGGGCGGAGTAGATCTTCATAATGTGCCAGAGCATCGGCCGTCCGCCGATCTCCACCATAGGTTTGGGCTTTACCATCGTTTCTTCACTCAGTCGGCTGCCTAACCCGCCCGCAAGAATCACAGCTTTCATTATTTGACCCCTCCAGAGAGTAAACGGTTGATCAATCTACGGTTTGTCTGCGATACGGCTATTGAGAGTAGCACAAATTTCAGGCAGTTACATAAATCACCTAATCTGGACCTGAGTGTTCACGACCCCATGCTACCGTAGTCCGAGCCGGCTCCTGATGATTCCGTCAAGTTCATGGGCCCGGGTATTGAAATTGTGGTCTTTCAGAGTTCTGGCCTGGGCCGCCTGACCAATGGTTTTTCTCTCAGAGGGGTGGTCAAGGAGGTAAAGCGCTTTTTCGACGCACTCCTCGGCGGTCCTGTAGGAAACCACTTCATGGTCCGGCTCGAAAAGTTTCGAGGTCCTCTCCATGTGATCCGTCAGAAGGCATGTTCCCACACCCGTGGACTCGAACATCCTCATGTTGGAGGAAGAATGAACGGAGATGTTCAGGTGACTGTTGAAAGTGACTTTAGAATCGCGCAGGACCCGGAACATGTTTAGTCCAAAAACGGGAGGGCGCAGGTGCTTCTTCAGCCTGGGGTGGACCGGAAGGAGCGGGTGATCGTGATACCTCGGTCCACGGGAGACTATTGGGATCCGGTCCAGAGTTCCCTCCGGTAAGCCCAGATGTGAAAGACCACTGTAGGTTGCGTAAACTCCCTTTCTTGCAAGCGCCATAAGGTATTTGTCTACACCGGCACTCCCGCTCATGGAAAAAACAGTCAAAGGAGTACTGGTAACAAGATGCAGGAGTACCTTTTCCCTTTCGCGGTGAAACCCCGACTGCCGGTTGACCTGCCCTACGAAGGTGAAATCATGGGGAACCCTGTCAGCACCTGCGATCCTGTCTAAAACCCTCCTGTCGAATGCGTGGTTCAAATGGTACGACCTGTGCCCCATTCGTTCAAACATCTCTACCAGTTCGGGCACACAGCTCAGCACCGCATCGTACCCTTTAAACACCTCCGCATCGGGAAAGGGGGCCCCACACCACCCGAGTACCAGGCGTATGGACGGACAGTTATCACGGACCTCCTCTATCCATGCCTTGCTGAAGGAAACGTAGTCGTTAATGAACAGAACGTCGGGCTGCAGAGCCTTTATCCTGTCCGTGGCCAATTGCAGGAACCAGTCTCCACCCGGCTGCCGATAACCGTTATCCCTGGCCCAAGCTCTTTGAAGAGGTTCGACGTTGGCGATCACCTCGCACACATCATATCCCAGATGGGCCAACGGTCCCTTCCAAAAATCGGCCCATCCAAAAGCGTCGTACAGCAGGGTCTCCTCCTGGTGGGCACAGGGTTCCTTTTCAAGGCCCGGATGATGGCCATAAAACTGTCTCTGGTATTCGGGGTAGACCGTGGACAGTCGGACCATCTTCAAGGTTTTTCCCCCTGAACCGCACCGGCACCAGGTGGGACAGCATTTTTTTCCAGAGAACGCTCCCACATGTACGGGGATAACCCTTCCCAGGCGCCCTGGGCATCGGCAAAGGAGAAACTCCGGCCGCTGGTAAGCTGGAGTATTTTTTCACGTGTGCTTACTGGATCTACCAGTGCGCACGTCTTAAAGTCCGCTGAAGCGAGAAGATCCAGGAAGCACTCGCTTAACAAACCCTGCATCCAGTCAACAATAGGGCTGTTGAAACCGGGTTTTGTCCTACTTCGCACAACTTCCTCCTGGACCAGACCCCCGTCCTGCTCGTTTCGCAGACCGTCAGAGCAGGCAATGAGCCTACTGCTTTCGGCCAGGTGGTTCTCTACCTCAGCTCTCATCATTTTCTTAAAGCCAGTTATCAGTTGTTTCCAGTTCGCCGTCCCTCACTGAAGCACACCAGGCATTTCTTTTCCCAATTACCGACTGAATCACAAAACAGCCTCCTTTATCAAGGGGCTTTAGCGCGGTTTCTTGCCCCTCTCCGGCAACAGATGCTCCTTGAGGTCCCTGTTGACAGGCATCCGAGGCCTACCAGTCCATTTGGCCGCGCTTGATATTCCCGGAATTCCCGCAAGGAAAGAATCAGGGATTCTGGCACCCCTTGCCAACCTTACCAGATCGTACGCACCGATCCGCAGGCTCGCCATAAATTCGTCCCTCAAACCCAACGCTGAGCTCGGAGAAAAGATTGTAAGGGGCGTATTTTTTAGGAGTTGGAGCAGGAGTTTTTCGCGATCATAGTGAAAATCGTTCGGCCTGTTGATCTGGCCTACGAAGGTAAAATCCGGTCTGGAATCAGTATATGGATCCAATCGCTCCAGAACAGAGGGATTAAAAGAATGATCGATATGTTCTGAACAGAACCCCAATTTCCTGAACCTCTCTCTCAGCTCAGGGATACAAGTTAGCACCAGGTCGCTGGCAGCAAAAACCGAATGGTCAGAAAACGGAGCGCCGCACCAGACAACGACCAGCCTTATGAACGGCACTGCTGCACGCAGGTCCCGTATCCAGGAACCCGGGAATTTATTGTACTCCGTGAGGAGCACGATGTCGGGGCTTATTTGCCTGATCTGACGGGTGACTAAGTGATAAAACCAGTCGGGACCGTCCGACGGAACGTCATTCTCTCGTGCCCACGCCTTTTGAAGCGGTTCCGCGTTGGCCAGTATTTCCGTCGCGTCATAACCGAGAGGCTTTAATGCCGAAGTCCAGAAATCGGCAGTGCCGAATACATCCGCAAAAATTTCTTCCTGCTGCTGCGAGTATGGTTTATCCGACAGGCCCGGAATAGACTGGTATATTTTCTGAAGATAGGCAGGGTATGCCGTGGAAAGCTTCACCAGCTTCAACGCGAGCCCCTTTGTGCAATCTCACTGGAAATAAAAACCTATTTTCTCAAGGGAACCCCATCCGACAGTCGGTCAGACTTTTGAAAACAGGCATTGCGCTCCTCGGCACGACTTTCTCACCGACCAGCCCTGGTAACCTCGGTTTAAGAATCTGACGGCCCCGGCCATGAACCGTCCGGTTCCGGCACGCCAGTTCTGTTTCAGGTCCCCGATGGTCTGTCGCTCGCTCCGAAGCTTGTCAGATGCGAATGATCGGCTGGAGGTTCGATGCCCGGTTCTGGCTCCCGTACCCGAAGGTTTTTCATGTCCAGCTTGCGTTGTCTTTTCAAGCATCGTCGCGTAAATCGCCGTGAGGCTTTTTCCAGATTACGGTTTTACAAAAACCCCTTACATAAGGGAGGATGCCAAAAAACTCCCGGCTCGGCCACTTTTCAATCAGCTTCATGCCGGGCCGGTACCCCTCTCTTTCCGCGTTATCAAGCACAAGATATCCCCCCGGTTTTAGCTTCCCGCGGGCATGCCAGAGACAGGCGTTTCTGGCCCTGCCATCCACTACCACCAGATCGAAACTGCTGTCTTCATAGGCATCGATCTTACTTGCGTAGTCGTAAAATGTCATTCCAGGATACCCGCCATCCTCATAACCAAGGGGACAAGGGTCCGTATCGCTTCTTACGGGGTCCGGGGACGGGACCTCAAGATAATACTCGCCGTTTGAAATTTCCTCCTCGTCGAGAAGGCTCTTAACCGTCGCATACCAGTCCTCATCGTGCTCAACAGACACGAGGTGTTTGACCCTGCCCAGGAAATAGAGGGTGGAACCTCCCGAGCCGAACTCGAAAACAACGCTTTCAGGACCAATGGAGCGGCCGATAAAATCCTGACAAGCAAAGGGGAGCCAGGGGATCCGGTGAACGAGAGGGCTGCCCTCATGGGTAAAGGAGTTTTTCCAGGGCCTGTAGTATCGGAAGGCATCCCTAAGGTGAGAAACAATGCGGCCAGGCTGCGCCAGAACTACTTTTATTACAAGCTTAAGGTAGCTCCAGAAATAGCTTTTTATATCTTCGGGAAATGCAGTCATCCCGGCTCCTTGCGGGGGAGGGCTGATCGTTTCATGGCAGGTCGCGGACAGTTTCCAACTGAGGTGCCACCGGACGCCACTCCTCCGCACTCATGAACAGGCCCGTTCTTTGCGTCTTTGCAATCAGACGATAACCAAGCTCAGACAAAAAACTATAAATGTCACCGGAAACAATTTCCTCCGTTGCTGACTCGAGAAGTTCCACGGCAACGACCCGGGGCCTGAAACTGTTCCAATCGTTTGATCGCAGAACTTCCAGGTCCATTCCCTCGGCATCCACGTTAAGGAAATCGATGGACCTTTTCAACGCCCACTTTTGCAGGATCTCCTTCAGGGGCAGGACCTGCACCTCGAGCGTCTCGACAAGCCGGCACTTTCCCCTGCTCAACCTCTCACGGGTCAACGCCTGGTCAAAGGAGTTCAATGCGGGCTCATCTAGAACATAATATTCCATCGATCCCTTCTCAAGACCGACCCCCATGCACAGATTCACATCCCTTTTGCGATGGACCCTGAATTTCTCCAGGGCCTCGGGATTGGGCTCAATATTGATTCCGCTCCATCCTGACTCGTAGAAGATCTGCGTGTTTGAAAAACGCTTCGGGTGGTGCGCGCCCACATCCACATAAAATCCATCCCTGCGGTTTTCAAGCAGGGACATCACCAGGAGGTCTTCACCTTCCTGGGAGTAGGACTGAACCGCGTACCCGCTACCGTGTTCGAGATACAGATCACGCAAGGGCCTTACAAGCCTTTCCGGAAGGATCCTTTTCAGCTTGTCCTTAAGCACTCTTTTCGAAAACACAGGCGAGTCCCTTCAGCTGCATCTTGAAGACAGGTCTGGTTACCTGAAAAAGCAGGTTGGAAAACATGGCAGCAAAAGCGTAAGAGGCAACGGTGGCCACCGCCGCTCCCATGATACCAAAGACCGGGATCAGGAGGAGGTTAAGGATCACATTGGCGATGGCCCCGAGAAGCGTTCTGAAGAGGGAAAGCCTTGTAAGTCCCTCGTTGACCAGCCATGTACTTTGTACAACGCCCAGGGAAACGAACAATCCGCCCCAGACGTGCATCGCCACGACCTTCCCTGACGCGGCGTAGGCCGGGCCGAACAGTGCAACGATGATGACATGGGAAAACAATACCAGAGGAAGTATCATGAAATAGGAAAAAACACATGTCAGCGAGAAAAGGTCCTGGAGGCGCCGGTTATAAAGGGTCTGATCCTCACCCCTTGACTGGACAATGATCGGGAAGGCGGACTGGGCCAGGAACGTAGGGATAAAGTACCAGACCTCGGAGATCCTCACCGCTGCCGCGTACAGTCCTACCTCTTCAATTCCGCTCATCTGTCCCAGCATGATCTGGTCTATTCTCATATAGACCATGATGGAGAGGCCGGACAGGAGGAGCGGCCAGCTTTCCGACAGGGTTCTCAAGGCGATATCCCTGTCGAACCGGAGGCCAGCTGGTTTTTGGCCGCGCAGTCTGTAGATCACCACGAGGCCTATGGCCTCGAGAGCGGCCTCAAGGGTGAATGCAGCCGCGAAGGCTGCTACTCCAGCTTCACTCAACACGAGAGCGACCTTGAAAGCTGAGATTAAAAGAAAGGGCACCACTTTTCCCAGAACAATATAACGGGCCTCCACCCGTGATCGAAAATGGAATTCGACGATCTTAACCGATTGAAAAACAAAGGAGATGGCCACGATAAACACGAGCCAGAAGGTCCCGTCCACACCATGCGGAAGAAGGGCTACCACCGCGATCACGATCCCCCAGGTCAGAATACCGGCCGCGAATTGCAGGAAAAAGGCGGTCCCGAGGAGACGCTGCTGGTCCCATGGCCTTTTAACAAGTTCCCTTATTACGATATTCTCCAATCCCAGGCCGGCCAGTACACCGAACAGGGAAGCGAAGGCAATAGCGTAGCTCAAGAGACCGAAACGCCCGGGGCCCAGATATCGCGCGACAAGAACGCTGACAAAAAGACCGACCACCAGTCTCAGGATTTTGTCTGAGACAAGCCACCCGGAATTGGCCACGATCTCCTGGCGGTTAGGGCTGTCGGAGAGGTGTCTCCGGATAAAAGAGGGCAGGAGTCGCAACAAGTCCATCAGTTCCGGCGCAGGGGATGAAGGTGCACCCGTTCTTCGGGCATCTGAAAGGAGTCCGTTTCCTGGAAAGAGCGCGCAGAACTTGCGCAAACTGCTAACCGTACACTGTTAAGCCTCAGGGAGTCCTGGCTGATCGATAGGTCATTATAACGGGTCATGGGGGGAGTATACCGGAATCAGGAGTCAGGAGCCAGAATCCAGGAGACAGGGGGTAATAAAAGTACGCAGGACGTAGAACGCAGCACGCAGGAGGAAAACAGAGCGAAGGGCGCCAAGAGCAGTTCGGAGTGCGGTTCGCCTACCTCGGCTGGTGCAAAGAGACATTCCATTGAGATTGCATGACAAGTGAGCGATAAACCTGGATCCTAGACCCTGGTTTTAACCGGGCAGGTTTTCTGTCGTATCTGATACATCCTTCGCCAAATTAATAGTCACCCTGGGATTGTCCGGGATATGGAGAGTCACCATATTGAACGGGATGGTGATCCCCTCCTCATCATATCTTCCCTTCAGGCGCTTGATGAACTGGTGGGTCATTTCGTAACTGTCGAAGAACTCCTCTGCGGCAAGAACGACTTTGAAAATTATACCCGAGTCGCCGAACTCATTGTACCAGATCCTGGGCTTGTGGTCCCTTCTGGCTCCATTGACCGTAGCCTGTATGTCGTCCGCAACTTCCAGGGTCACGCGCTCAACGTGCTCCAGGTCGCTGTCGTAGTGCACCCCTACATTGACGTATACCCGCATCTCTTTTGCCGGCTGATGGTAGTTTGTGAGAATGGCAGAAGCCAGTTTGGAGTTGGGGACGATGATCATATTGTTTTGCAGTGCGCGTATAGTCGTGTTTCTCCAGGTCACGTCGGTAACGTAACCCTCTTCCAGGGAGTCGAGGTGTACGTAATCCCCCGGTTTGATCTGCCGGGCAGCGATGATCTGCAAACCTGCAAACAGGTTGGACAGGGTTTCCTGAAGGGCCAGGGCCACGGCAAGACCGCCGACCCCCAGAGCCGTCAGGACCGGAGTGATGGATATCTCCAGCGATTGAAGGATGACCAGGACCCCGAGGATATAAACACCAAGTTTAATGATGTTTCCAAAAAGGGAGATGGTGGGTGTGTCACCCTTGCCTTTTTTGGCCTGGAGATTGAACAGACCAATGGAAACCCGGGCAAGGACCACCGTCAGTGAAAACAGAAAGAGGACCACCGGGACGTGTCCCAGGAATCTGGCGACATCAGGTTTCAGGACAATTGCCGAAAGGGCACCTATCATGCCGGCCAGGAAACCCCACAGGATGAGCATCCCCTTGACAGAGCGCATGACGAGACTTGCAGATTCAAAATTGATCTTCCGGAAAGCCTTGAGCATCAGGGGGAGAAGGATCTTCTCGGCGACAATGCCAAGAAGCAGGCCTCCGAGCAGGAACATGGCGGGGGCGAACCAGGGGCCAAGCGTATCTATTTCGAGCATCAGTTTTTCCCTTTAGAGAAATTGGCTCTATTCACCTAAACCATGTGATACTTTATTATACTAAATTTACCATGACACAATAGTGGCTATTGTGTCCGTGGGAACTACCTCAAGGGTAATATACCGTCTGGGCGGGAGAATTGGGAGAGAATCTATGGGTAATCACAGAAAAACAGGACAAAGGAAGCGAGGGGTTTTTCGCCGTCAGACCCTTCCGGGGGCCGTTCCCGGAACCCTTGAGGTTGATCCCGGAGCTCCCTTTTCAAAGATCCACATCATCGGTTGTTCCCCGGAGGAGATGGAAGAGAAAGAGATAGCGGAATCCACGGAGCTTTCTGCCTTTATGAAAGCCTGGCCGTTGACCTGGGTTAACGTGGATGGTCTGGGAGACAGCGCCACCCTCCTGGAACTGGCGGAAATATTTCAGATCCACAAGCTTGCCCTCGAAGATGTCGTCCACGTGCACCAACGCTCCAAGGTCGATGTGTACGACAACAACCTCTTTGTCGTCGCCCGGATGGCTTCTGTTTTAAACGGGGCCCTGGAAACAGAGCAGCTGAGCATCTTTCTTGGCGACGGTTTCATTGTGACCTTTCAGGAGAGGGAGGGTGACTGCCTTGATCCGGTGAGAGACAGGATCAGGAAAGGGAAGGGGAGGATCAGGCGGTCAGGTGCCGACTATCTCGCCTACGCCATCCTGGATGCCGTAATCGACGGATGGTTCCCGGTTCTGGAGGATTATGGGGAGAAGCTGGAAGCGCTGGAGGACTCCATCCTGGAAAAACCGGACAGTCAGACCGTCTCCTCTATTCACAGGGTCAAAAGGGATCTGCTGGAGATAAGGCGCACCGTGTGGCCTACGAGGGAAACCGTCAACAGCCTCATGCGAGAGACCGATTTTATTCAGCCAGAGACCAACCTGTACCTCAGGGACTGCTATGACCATGTTATACAGATCATCGACATGGTGGAAAGCTACAGGGACATGGCTTCCGGTCTGATGGAGTTCTACCTTTCCTCGGTGAGTAACCGAATGAACGAGATCATGAAGGTTCTGACCATTATTGCCACGATCTTTATTCCTCTGACCTTTTTCGCGGGGATCTACGGGATGAACTTTAACCCGGATGCCTCTCCGTGGAACATGCCGGAGCTGAACTGGAAATACGGTTACCTCTTTTTCTGGGCTATAATTGCTGTATTAGGTGTGACCATGCTGCTGTTTTTCCGCCGGATGGGCTGGTTGGGATCCAAAGGGGAAAAAAGGGAAAGTGATCTGTGAGACAAAGCTGAACAAAAATACTATCTTCTTGCCCATCACCGCCCGAGGCCAAGCCAGCACGGGTCTAACCCCTCCCATGAAAATGGTCGGTCCTGGTGGCAAACCTGGTATTCAGGTTCCTGTGTCAGCTATTTCGGGCAGGCGGCTTTTTTAATCAAAAGTGTATATTTATTAGAGGCGTTGCATGGGTTCCCCTTAATAATATAGGATATTCATATGGCAATGGCCATACAATCGGCGCACAGTCCGGTCAAGGTAGGGGGGTGACTGTGTGGGCTATTATGGAATTAGAAGACAAGGGAACCTGCCGCTTTCCCACCGTTGGGTTTTTCCGGGGCCTTTTCCCGGTAATCTTGAGATTTATCCTCGTGCACTGTATGGGAGCCGGGGGGAATTTTGAGAAGCGGGACCGTGAAGCAGCCCTCAATTTTGTTGAAGCGGCCAGGGCTGCCTCAATCAGTCGCATCATTTACCTCGGAGGGCTGACCCACGGGGAATGCCTTTCATCCCATCTTCGCAGTCGCATGGAGGTTGGCCGCATCCTCAGGGAGAGCGGAGTCCCCACGGTGGAGTTCCGGGCTTCCGTCATAATCGGATCGGGGAGCCTTTCCTTTGGCATGGTCAGGGCTCTTGTGGAGTGCCTCCCGGTCATGATCACCCCCAAGTGGGTCCGGGCTCTCGCTCAGCCCATTGCCGTAGAGGATGTCATCCAATATCTGCTGGACGCAGTAGATCTGCCGCTGGAGGGCAGTGCTGTTTTCGAAATAGGTGGGGCAGACAAGGTGTCCTACGAAGGGATCATGCGGGAGTACGCCAGGCAGCGAAAGCTCCGAAGGATCATGATCCCGGTCCCCTTTTTTTCACCCAAGGCAGCGAGCTACTGACTGGCACTGGTTACGCCGCTATATTTCAGGGTGGGCCGCAAACGCATCGCTTCCGTGAAGAACGACAGTGTGGTTAGGGATGCAGCTGCTCTTGAGGCTTTTTCGATCAGACCCAAGGGGCTTGCAGAAGCCATAACCAGGGCCATCGGGAACGAGGACCAGCAGTTTGCGGCAACCCACTGGTCCGACGCCCTGGCCGGAGACAACAAGGGACACCATCTGTGGGGTTTAGGTTTCGGGTCTCGCCTTGTAGACTCCTACACCAGGGTACTGGAATACTCGCCTTCGGAAGTATTTTTACCGATCCATTGTATAGGTGGAGACCACGGTTGTTACATTTACCGCTGGCTTTGGTGGATCAGGGGAACTCGGGACCGCTGTTTGGGAGGAGTGGGCCTGCGAAGGGGACGGCGGGATCCCTGCGATCTGCGGGTGGGAGACGCCATAGATTCCTGGCGGGTGGAAAAGTTCATTCCTGACCGTTTTCTCCTGCTTTTCTCAGAGATGAAGCTTCCAGGCCGGGCGTGGACCTACTTCGACGTTTCTCCCCATGAAAAAGGATCAAGGGTTCGAATAACAGCTGTCTTCGATCCCAAGGGTTTCTGGGGAAGGATCTTGTGGGTCACGGTTTCTCCTTTTCACGCCCTCGTGTTCAAAAGTATGCTTAAAGGTATCGCCAAGGCGGTCGAGCGCAATAAAAAGTGTCCGATGCAGGTTGAATATGAAGCTTTCCCGATCACTGCGGTTTCATCTTCTCCCCTATATCCGGGGTGATCGACCTTGTTCTTGAATCAACCTCGACACTTATCACAGAACTTTCTGTAAATTAAATATCAGGAAACAGATCATGCGGAATTACCTAATCCCTTGAAAGAAGGATAGAGCTGGCCTATTGTATTAAACATGGAAGATGATCGCCTTATTCTGCTCACCGCTGCGTCTGGATACATAGGAGGACGCCTTCTCTCTGATCTGGAGGACAGAGGGGAGAGGGTCCGATGCCTCGTGCGCCATCCAGTCTATATGCGTTCCCGTATCGAACCCAGGACCCAGATCGTTGGTGGGGATGTCCTCGACCCGGAATCACTGGAAAAAGCTCTGGAAGGTGTGCACACAGCTTATTATCTCGTTCATTCCCTCGGTGGAGGAGAGGACTATGAAGAAAAGGACCAACAGGCGGCATCAAACTTCGGCAAAGCCGCTCTAAAGGCAAGCGTACGGCAGATCATCTACCTTGGAAACCTGGGGCGAGGAGAGGATCTGTCACCCTATCTGGCCAGCCGCCAGGAGGTGGGCCGCATCCTGCGGGAGTCGGGGGTGCCCACAATCGAGTTCCAGTCCTCCATCATCATCGGCTCCGGGAGCCTGTCCTATGAAATGGTGAGGGGATTGGTGGAGCGCCTGCCCATCATGATAGCCCCTCGCTGGGTAAGGTCGAAGGTTCAGCCCATCGCAGTAGAAGATGTTCTGGTGTATCTGATTCAGGCTCTCGACCTGCCGGAACCCGAAAATAGGATCTATGAGGTCGGGGGGGCGGACATATCCTCCTATGAGGGTGTTTTGAGACAGTACGCCCGCCAGAGGGGGCTGCGCCGCATAATTATTTCCATCCCCCTCCTCACACCGCAGTTGTCCAGTCACTGGCTGTCCCTTGTAACTCCCCTTTATTACAAGGTTGGGCACCAGCTTGTTGAAGGGGTCAGGAACGAGAGAACCGTCCAGGACCCGAAGGCTCTGGAGGTTTTTCCCCTCAGACCCATGGGCCTGACGAAAGCCATGTCAAGGGCTATGTCCAAGGAGGATCATCAGTTTGCCAAGACCCACTGGTCCGATGCCCTTCCGGATATCATCCCCGGTCATCACTGGTGGGGTATGCCATTCGATGGCAGGCGGGTTGATTCCTATCACCGGATTCTGCCCTATTCCCCCGAGGAGGTTTTCACTCCCATCCAGTGTGTGGGGGGGGAGCATGGATGGTACGGCTGCAACTGGATGTGGAAAATAAGGGGGGCCATGGACCGATTGATTGGCGGCGTCGGCCTGCGCAGGGGGCGCAGGGAGCTCTGTGACATAAGAGTCGGGGATGCTATTGATTTCTGGCGGGTGGAAAAATACGTAGAGAACACACACCTTCTGCTTTACGCCGAGATGAAGCTGCCTGGCCGGGCGTGGCTCTATTTCGAGGTGGGTCCCAACGAGAAGGGCGCCGAGGTCCGTATGACGGCTGTTTTCGATCCCATGGGTGTATGGGGGAGGGTTTACTGGTACCTTGTCTATCCTTTCCATTACCTGGTCTTTAACAGCATGTTCAAGGGGATCGTCAGGGCTATTGAACAAAACAAAAAGGAGTGTGTCGTTTGATGGACCCGGAAAAGTTCATCAAACAGTCCCGCCAGAAAACGGGAAGGGATTTTTTGGGAGGATATCAACAATGAAGGGGAAATTGCAGTCCGGTGCCGGTTTTGTGGTTTTTCTGCTGATGTGCCTGGGGACCCAGCTTACCGGCAGTTTTCTGACCTTGCCGGCCATTCGCTCGGGATGGTACGCAGGTCTCGAAAAACCGTTCTTTAACCCGCCCGGTTGGCTCTTCGGGCCGGTCTGGACTGTGCTCTATTTTACTATGGCTGTGGCAGCCTGGATGGTATGGAACCGGGATCCCGAAGCTCCCCTCGTCAAGCCTGCTCTGCTGATCTTCTTTACACAGCTTATCTTCAACGTGTTCTGGTCGGCTTTTTTCTTCGGTATGCGTCGGCCCGGGTTGGCCCTCATGGAGATCATTGTGTTGTGGCTGTTGATATTGGCCACTGTACTTGTTTTTGCCAGGATCAGCAGATGGGCGGCTTTGCTTCTGGTTCCATACCTGGTCTGGGTTCTATATGCTGCGGCACTCAACGGTGCCATCTGGTGGTTGAACCGGGGTCTTGCGGCTCCAGGGGGGTGATGATGACCTGCGGTAGAGCAGAACCCGGAAAAACGGGGAGTTCTGAAAGGAAGCCTTCTTGGAGGTAGTGTCGACCATCGCGTCAGGGGCGCGACTCATGCGATCCCATCCGAAAAAATCTGTTCTTTCCCTTACGTTCACTAATGGCGCTAAATCCAATGGGCAGGTCATAAAGGGCATGAAAGAGCTGGCCAAAGGTAACGAGCCCTATATGCTTGGGGCGGCCCTTGTGGGTGTAAAGGGTCTTCAAAAGATCGTTGCGGATGCCGCCAGCCTGTTTTTCAACCGTGAATTTGCCGCCTTTGACGACATGGATGAGGCGAAGGAATGTCTGCTCTCGCACGGGTAAAATAAAGTACCCGGTACCCAGGAGCCAGTAGCCAGGAGGAAAGAACTGTATCTAAGTCTCTAGCCCGGACTATTCACGAGGTTCTTTTCCGTTCCGGCGGCGTTGCTGAGTCGTTCGCTTGTGCGGAATACTAAAGTATGCCTCCGCGCTCACTGGACAGTCGCCTTGCCGGAACGAAAAACTCCTCTCCTGACTCTGTCCGCTCAACCCCGCCTAATTCATGATGCTTATAGCGCCATTCCCATTTATCTTTAATTGCCACACAGTTAGCTGACATCTCATTTGCATCATGAATAATGCGGGCTAGGTGTCGAAGTGTCGAGGTAAAACCTTCAATAATCAACCTGCCACAGCGATTAGTCACGGCAAACCAAAGGCGACTACGGAAGCTGAATTAATCTTTGATTTTTGGTCAACTTTGAGATCTGAGATCTGAAATTTGAAATTTGACTAACTTTCCGGCAGGAACCCTGACACCTCGGTCTGCAGCAGGTGTGTTATGGTGTCCCTATCCTGTGAAACATCCCAGATGGATTCCAGGTTCTTATACCTTGAAATAACTCCACCTTTTTTCTCGACGATAATGATGGAGCTGGAGAAAATTTCAAATTGTTCCAGAAAGTGTCTGTTTTCAGGATCATCCACGTTGATAATGCACATAGCCAATTTGCCGGCGCCGAAGTGGTCGGCATAGGTTATCTGCAAAGTATTTTGGAGGGTTGATTCCAGGACTTCACACGATTGGCAACGGAACTTGCGATGAAAGTAGTAAACGATAACCTGGTTCTCGTTAAGGTTCCCGAGACATCCGTCAGGCAACGAACTCTCAGCCAAGGCTGGCCCTGGTGTTGCCACCAGCAGGGTTGCCAGCAGCATGGTGGCAAAAAACACCGTTACACGAAACGCAGTCATCTCAGGCAATGCCTCCCCTCGGCAAAATATCCCGGTCAAACACCTGTTAGCAGAAGATAAGTCGGTGGGCTTTCTTTATGATTGCCTACCGAACAACACAATATTTTAGAGGAATACAGAAATAAAATCCACCATCTAATAACGGATTTTTTTAAACGCAGAGTTCGCGAAGGACGCAGAGGAAGGCTCTAAACTTGGGAAAGCGCGGTTACTTTAATAGCAGAATGCAGAACGTAGAACGTAGAACGTAGAATTAAACTCGAACCCGAACCCGAATGTTCTGTCATTCCGGGCAAAGCGCAAGGGATGACCCGGAATCCAGTATCTTAAAGTGATTAAAGCCTTAACGCAGGAGGAGATCAAAAGCATGTTGATTACAGTAATCAGCTGACAGACAATTTCTCTTGCACCTTGCACCTTGCACCTTGCACCTTGCACCTTGCACCTTGCACCTTGCACCTTGCACCTTGCACCTTGCACCTTGGATCAACCAACCCCTTCGATCATAAAGATCGTCACCTCAGGTGGTGCGAAAAGCCTCAGTGGAGGCCCCCATGTCCCGGTTCCGCGGCTGGTGTAAATTTTAGATCCCATCCCGAGATCATACAGGCCTGCCAAATAGGGATAGCGCAGTTTAACCGGATAGTTGAAGGGGAAGATCTGGCCCTTGTGTGTGTGGCCGGACAGCTGGAGCTGGAAGCGTCCCAGGGATGATTCCTCGATGACAGGATGGTGTTTTAACATGATCGTAAAGAGACCCTCCTCATCACCCATGTTCAGGGCGGCTCCCTCGTCGGTGTAGGAGAGTTGCCTGGTTTGCCGTTCTGCCGGAAAGTCAACACCTGCTATACGTACAGGACCGGTTGTCACTGCCTGGCCGCGCAGCACGGTGAACCCGGCATCCTTGATAAAGGCAAGGCTTTCCTTGAGGCCGGCGTAAAACTCATGATTACCGGTGACAGCAAATTTTCCCAGGGGAGGGTTGATGGCGGCAAAATAGGCGCTCATGTGGTTAAGGTGAGGAATCGCCCCGTCCATGAAGTCCCCTGTACAAACTAGAAGATCCGGTTTCTCATCAAAAATTATGGAGGCTATCTGATCGATACGCTTCTGGCCTTCAATGACCCCGAGGTGCACATCCGATATTTGAGCGACCTTGACCGGTTTGCTGCCAAGGGGGAGAAGCTGTGTTCTGATAGTGATCCTTTCCGTTTTCAGGTTCCGGGCTTCAAAAAAGCCAAGGACAGTAGCCGCTGATATAATAACGATAATGGCAATATATGCTGCTTTCGGGGGCAGGATGAGTCTGTAGGATTCCGGTGTGATAAGAGCTGCCGCCCTCACTCCCGTGTTCCACAGGTCCCGGACAATACCCAGGGACAGAAACCACAGCAGGATCGCCATCCAGGTGTAGGAGACCCATGCCATGGCGGTTGCTCCCAATATCTGGTCATTTCTTTCCAGAAAACGAACGAGAATGGGCCCGTTCAGCATCAGGAGCAGGAACCCGGTAAGAAGAGCAAGCCACCACCCCTGAGGTTGAAGAACCTGAACAGTCTTCCAGAAAAAATAGGCGTGCATGCTGCCGTAGATGCCAAAATAGATGAGAAGGAAAATCAGCATATTATTTCCCCAGGGTGCAGTTATGTGGGAATTCACACAATGACATCTGTTATATTAGAATTCATTCAGACAAGGCAAGCAAGCTTGAATGAGAATATCCCTGAAGCGCAAACTGAAGACAGTGGGAACTAGATCCCGGGAGTGCTTTCCATGAATATCACCATTCGGATGGTCCTCATTCTTTCCTCTTTCGCTGTTGTTCTTGCCATAGCAACTTTCCTTGCGGCTGTTTCCCCTGCTCTCGCTACGACTGACTACGCCATCGAGACGGGGCAGGAATGTTCTATCTGTCACATCTCCTCATCGGGCGGCGGAGGGTTGACCCAGGCTGGCGAGTCCTACAGCGAGGACGCAGAGAACTGGAAGGCCCCGGCCGGGCCTGCCAAAAAGATTCCGGTCTACCTCCGGGTGGTTCACATGATCATTCTTTATGCTCACGTCTTTTTCGGTATCATATGGATAGGTACCATCCTCTACGTACACCTGGTTTTAAAACCCAAATACGCACTGGGAGGTCTTCCCAGAGCGGAACTCAGGCTGGCATGGCTCTCCATGCCCATGCTGGGTCTGACGGGTGTGCTCCTTACAATGTGGAGGCTACAGCTTGCGCCGGGCCTTTTTACGACCATGTTTGGAAAGCTGCTCCTTGCCAAGATCACGGTGTTCCTTCTAATGGTGTCTTCGGCCACCTTCGTGACCCTTTACATCGGCCCCCGGCTCAAGGCACTTGTGGCGCATCACGGATCTGTTAGGGATATCTCCGGCAAGGACCGGTTCACCCCGGAGGAGCTGGAGGACTACGATGGTGTCGGGGATAGCAAAACCCTCATCGCCGCCATGGACAAGGTGTACGACGTTTCACCAAGCCCCATGTGGAAGGGGGGAGTGCATGCCAGACGCCACAAGGCGGGACAGGATCTGACAGAATATCTGGATGGCGCCCCCCACGGACCTGAAGTTCTGGACAGGTACGAGAAGGTGGGGGAGTTTGTTAAAGTGTCGGCTAAAGTTCCCGCCGTTGTGCGGATCTTTACCGTAAACGCCTACTTCAACCTCATCGGATGTTTCCTCATAGTCCTTATCCTTGCCCTGTGGAGATGGTGAAGGACAGTGCGAAGCCATCAACCTTGAAACCCGAAACTGATAATTCTGCCCTCAATCGATTCATTTCACATTATCATGATCAAATGACAGACGAAACCCACACATATCGATTAATGCATCCTGGAGAGGAACGGACCGTTTGCGAAATGGTTCATCGTGTTTTCGACCTTTCGATAGCGCCTCTCTACAGTAAAAAAGGCCAGCAAAACTTTAAAAAATATGTTGATCCGGAAGAGATGTCCGCGAGGACCCACGCCCACCATTTCGTCCTTCTGGCACTGGCAGATGGTGTTATGATCGGGATGATCGAGATGCGCCGCCATCGGCACGTATCCCTGTTTTTTGTAGAGTCGGAGTTTCAGGGCAAGGGGGTGGCAAGGGAGCTTCTGAAAAAGGCTGTTAAGTTTTGCCGATCGACAGACCCAAAGTTGAGGGAGTTCACGGTGAACTCCTCCCCCAATGCCCTCGGGGCCTACCAACGGTTGGGTTTTACGGCCACCGGAGAAGAAAATACCATTAGTGGAGTGCGATATATTCCCATGAAAAAGGTGTTGTGACGCGATCCCGGTTACTATAAGAGGCGACCTCTTTTTACCGCAGAGGACGTCACGCCAGAGGCGTGATGTCGCCGCGTCACCGCGTCACCCTGTCATGTGAATTTCAATCTACCCCGTGTCCCCCGCCTGCCCTGAGCTTGTCGAAGGGCGTCCCCATGTCATATGAATTTCAAACCACCTGCTTCAACACACCTTCCCCTCGATATTATCCCCGTGCTAATATAATTGCCGTGAGTGTCCTTTATTTTCTTGATCTTCTGGGTACAGCCGCTTTCGCTGCCTCCGGTGCCCTCGCCGGTGTTCAGCGGAGAATGGATCTTCTCGGAGTGGTGGTCCTCGCATTGGTCACGGCCGTCGGAGGCGGTACTATAAGAGACGTCCTGCTGGGTTCGGTGCCGCCGTTCTGCTTCAAGGACGAAAATTATCTTTACCTGTCTATTGTTGTGGCTCTACTGGTCTTCTATTTTCATCACAGCCTGGATTTTCTGCACCGGCCCCTGCTGTACTTCGATGCTCTGGGTCTCGGGACCTTCCTCGTGATTGGCACCGGCAAGGCCCTGGCTTACAATCATGGTTTTTTGGTGGCTGTTATGATGGGTGTGATGACGGCTACCGCAGGCGGAGTGGTGCGGGACGTTCTGTCTGACCAGGTGCCGTTCATTCTTCAGAAGGAGATCTATGCCACCGCCTGCATCTTCGGGGGTATCCTGTACTATTTTCTTTATCGATTGGGAGTGAACGAATCTCTGGTCGCGGTGGTCGCAGCCCTTGTGGTTGTCGTTATCCGCGTCATCGCCATCCACCGGCACTGGTCCCTGCCTGTAGCCAAGATCGACCAGGGCCTTTGATCTCATGGGAAACGGTTCTCAAATTAAACACGAGCCATTTGATTCTACAGGAAGAGTCATCCATCCGGGAGGGCTGATCCTGTCAGCGAAAGCAGAAAGAAAATGAACATCGCAAAAAACGTCTTGTTCGATTTTGATGGAACCCTGATGAACACCTGGCCTGGGATCGAAGCGACTCTCAAGGCTTCCCTGAAAGCCCTTGATATCTCTGTGCCTGATGCTATTGTAACCCGCGCCCTGGTGGGGATCCCCCTTATGAGGGTTTTTGAAGTGCTCCTGGAAGGTGATACGGTCAGGGCCGGGCTTGCCACGGACAAGTACAGAGAGTTGTTCCCCGTGGTTGGCATGTCCGGTGCCAGCCCTTTTGAAGGAGTGCCGGGGATGTTGGAAGGGCTGAAGATGGAGGGTCGGGAGGTTTTTCTGGTCACGGCTCGCAATGAGATGATCACAAAGCAGATGATGATAGACCACAGCCTGACCCGATTCTTCACATGGGTGCGGGGAGAACAGGAGGGCGAGGTCCTCGATGGGAAAGAGCGCATGGTGGCTGAGGTCCTTCAGAAATTCAGCCTGAACCCTGAAGATTGTGTTTTTGTCGGTGACCGCAGGTACGATGTTGAGGCCGCCCTTGCCAACAGTATGCAGGCTGTGGGTGTAACCTATGGATATGGTACGGAAGAAGAGTTAATGGATGCCGGAGCCGCGCAGTTGGCGGGATCTATAGAGGAGTTGGGGGAAATGCTTTTAAAAGCAAATTAATTGAGGATTGAGTTTTAAATGCTTGTCAAAATCCATGATCTATTTTTCATCTTTCATTTTTCATAATGCGGAGCTCGCCTTGGAAACTTTCATAAAAGCCTTTGTGGCCTACTTTGTCATCGTTGACCCTGTCGGGACTTCCATGATCTTCAGCGGGCTCACCAGCGGGAAGGATGAGCTCTATGCACGCAGAATGGCCGTGCGATCTGTCCTGTTTTCAACAGTGCTGGTCCTGCTCTTCGGGTTCTGGGGGATGGCTCTCCTGGGTGTCCTGGGCATACAGATGGAATCCTTCCGCATCGCCGGCGGGCTTTTGATCTTCTATGCTGCCTTTGGCATGATCACTCGTCCAGACAGTTCAACAGACCCTTACCGGAAGGGTGTTTTCGAGGATATCTCCGTGTATCCCCTTACGATACCCCTTATTGCCGGTCCCGGCTGTCTGACCCTGACGATCCTTCTTTTCTCCAATGCCCGCGACCAGGGAGCGGGCTTTGCTCCGCTGATCCTGGCCATCCTTGCCATTTTTTCAATGACATTCTTGAGTTTTCTGTTTTCAAAGAAGATGGCCCGCCTGGTGGGACAGACCGTCAACAGTATTTTCACCAGGCTCCTTGGGGTTATTCTGGCCTCTCTCGCCATCCAGTTCATTGCCGACGGGATCAAGGCGCTGTGGAGGTGATAAAGACCGGATCCCGGTTCATGCAAATCGACCAACTAATTCCGTGATACCTGGCTACCCCGAAACCAGACTCGGAACGATGATCTCTGGAACTCCCACTCTGCTCGCCTCCGTGATCAAAAAACACGAAAATTCCACAATGAACAATAAGCTTTTTTGTTCCCCTTTCTTTACATAGTCCCCACGCGGATCTAAGCTTTCAATACCCTTCGAATATCGTGAACGTCTTAAAGTCCAATCTGTGTCCGAATAACTCTGCCGAGGTTCGTTGGAAGGAAATGGTCCTTCCACGTTTAATAACAGGAGGTTAGATATGAACGGAAAATGGATGAAACTGGCTGCGGCTGCTCTGGTGCTGGTCGTGGGTACAGCGGTTCCGGCCTTGGCTTTCGAGCCTGCAGGGGTCACATGCATCGCTCCGGCCAACCCGGGGGGAGGTTGGGACTTTACCTGCCGTTCGGGAGCCCAACTCCTTTATGACCTGAAGATGGTCAGCAGGCCGATCCAGGTGATCAACATGCCCGGGGCCGGAGGTGGCGTGGCCTACGCACACGTGGTCACGGAAAAGAAGGGTGACAACAACCTGTTGGTGGCGGCAAGCCGATCCACCACTACAAGGCTGGCCCAGGGTCAGTACAAGGGCTTTACCGAGAATGACGTAAGGTGGCTGGCGGCAAACGGGGCCGACTACGGTGTGATCTCCGTCAGGACAGACGCGCCGTGGAAAAACCTCAAGGAACTCATGGCGGCGTGGAAGACTGATCCGAGCAAGATCGCTGTGGGCGGCGGCAGCGCCGTGGGCGGTCAGGACCACATGAAGGTCATGATCCTGGCCAAGGCGGCCGGTATCGACCCCAAAGCGGTCAAGTATGTACCCTTTGACGGCGGCGGTGAGGTCATGACCGCACTCCTCGGTGGATTCGTGCAGGTATTCCCGGGGGACATTTCGGAGGTCAAGGCGCAGCTGGACGGCGGGCAGATCCGCGTGCTTGCTGTCATGGGTGACGAGAGGCTTCCGGATGAACTGAACAGCATCCCCACAGCCATTGAAGAGGGTTACAAAGCCAAGTGGGTTGTCTGGAGAGGGTTCTACATGCCCGCCGGGACCTCTGACGAAGCATACAACTACTGGATCGACGTCCTTAAAAAGGCAACAGCTTCCCCTGAGTGGGCCAAGATGAGAAAGCAGAACGGGATCGCGCCCTTCTACAGGAGCGGTGCTGATTTCAAGGCTTTTGTTGATGAGCAGGTTGAAGAGATCCGTGGGCTCACGAAGGAGCTAGGTCTGTGACAGATCGACTGACAGGCGGCTTGCTGCTGGTTCTCTCCCTGGGATATGCCTATCAGGCAAAATCCTTTGATGTAGGGTTCATGGCTGACCCCATCGGGCCCAAGGCCTTCCCTCTCATCATCGCCGCCTTCATGTTTCTGATCTCCCTGTATCTCATATTCAAGCCGGATCCGGAACCAGAGTGGCCGGTACAAAGGGTGTGGGTGAACAAGGGGCTGGTTCTCCTGAGCTTCGTATTGTATGCCTATGCCTTGGTTCCACTGGGGTTTCTCCTGTCAACGACGCTCCAGGTGACATTCCTGGCTTTCATGTTCAAAGGTAAGATCTGGAAGGGGCTGGCGGCCGCTGTGGCCGCCAGCCTCATTCTCTATTCCATCTTCGTGTTCCTGCTGGGCATCCCTCTGCCAGTGGGGAAAATATTCGGAGGCTAGATGAGTGTAATTCACTCCATGGCACAGGGATTTGCAGTCGCCCTGACCCCCATGAACCTGATGCTGGCCTTTTCGGGGGCGGTGGTAGGGACCATGGTGGGTGTTCTGCCCGGCATCGGCCCTATCACGGGTGTCGCTATCCTGGTGCCCCTTACCTACGCTATGAAGCTCCCACCCGAATCGGCCATCATCCTCCTGGCCGGCATCTACTACGGAGCTATGTACGGTGGCTCCACCACAAGCATCCTGCTCAACGTTCCTGGAGAGACAGCCTCGGTGGTCACCACCCTTGACGGGTACCAGATGGCCAGGCAGGGCCGGGCGGGATCCGCTCTGGCCATGGCAGCTATCGGTTCCTTCGTGGCTGGAACATTGTCAGTCCTGGGGCTCATGCTCTTCGGACCCTTCCTCGCCAAGTGGGCCATCCGTTTCGGCCCGGCTGAATATCTGGCTCTGATGGTGTTCGCCTTTTCCATGATCTCGACCCTGGCAGGGAAGAACCTGGCAAAGGCCCTCATCGCCACACTGCTAGGCCTCGCCTTCGCCACAGTGGGGATCGATCCAGGGAGTGCTGTACCCCGCTACACATACGGTCAACTCAAGCTTTACGACGGGATGGATTTCCTTGTAGTTGCCATCGGTCTGTTCGCCATAAGTGAAATTCTTGTCCTGCTGGAGGAGACTCACACAGGACAGACGGTGGCCGCCGAGATGGGAAAAGTGTGGATCTCATTTAAAGAACTGATGTTCTCCATGGGGGCCGTTCTCCGCGGCAGTATTCTCGGCTTCTTTATCGGCGTGCTGCCGGGTGCCGGTGCGTCTATTGCCAGCTTCATTTCCTACACTCTTGAAAAGCGGGTGTCCAACCGCAGCGACACCTTCGGCAAGGGTGACATACGCGGTGTTGCCGGTCCCGAAGCGGCCAACAACGCGGCTGCGGGGGGCGCTCTTATCCCCCTTCTCACCATGGGCATACCCGGTAGCGGAACCACCGCCATCCTCCTTGGTGCCCTTATGGGGATGAATGTCACCCCGGGTCCCCTGATGTTCCAGAACCACCCCAAGGTCGTTTGGGGCCTGGTGGCCTCCATGTACATCGGTAATGTCATGCTCCTGATCCTCAACCTTCCCCTTGTGGGGCTGTTTGTGAAGATCCTGCTGGTCCCGCGTTGGATCCTCCTGCCCGTTGTTACGGCTGTCAGCTTCATAGGTGTCTATTCGGTGAACAACAGTCCCTTCGACCTCCTTCTCATGGCGGGGTTCGGACTGCTGGGCTATCTTATGAGGAAAATGGACTATCCTCTTGCGCCGGTGATCCTGGGGCTTGTGCTTGGCGAGATGATGGAGAAAAACCTGAGAAGGGCGCTGTCTATAAGCGGGGGAGAGTGGAGCTATCTCTTCAAGAGCCCGATTTCCATCACCCTTTGGGTACTGGCTGCTGTCAGCCTCTTTACACCCCTGATCTTCCGGAAACTGAAAACGATGAAGGATGAGATCGTGACAGGAGAGGAAGAGCTTTGACCACTTTTGGGGAGGAACTGAATTTGAACCTGTTCTATGTGGTTTTATGGGCGTCGGTGGGGGGGGTGGCCGCATGGAGGCTTCATCTGCCCGGCGGAGCGTTCATAGGAGCGCTTTTAGCCTGTGTCCTCTACAGAGCTGTCGCGGCTCAGCTGCCGACCCTTCCCGGGTCGGTCTCTTTTGTGATCCAGATCCTGGCCGGCATCCTTGTGGCATCCTCTTTCGACCCTCATCTGGCAAAAACCTTCAAACACCTTCTCCCGTGGGCTTTTGCCGGAGCTGTTTTTTACATTCTGGTGGGTTTCCTCCTGGCCCATTTTTTCACCGCCCTGGGTGTCCTGGAGCCCAGGACCGCACTTTTCAGCCTCACCCCTGGCGGCCTCATGGGGATGAGCGTCATTTCCACAGCGGAGAATTCACAGCCAGGGGTTGTAGTCATGTTTCATTTCATCCGTGTGATCTTCGTCCTCCTTGTCACCCCCTTTATAGGGTATTTCATTCACAGATGACGCCCGGGCGACGGGGGGGGGGAGGCTCGACGGTAATATCTTCTCTCGGGCCGACCCACCTTACGATAGGTCAGGTCAGCCAGGAGGGAGCCGCTTGAAACCAGAAATTCCAGGTAGCGTCGTGCCGTGGTCCGGCTGACACCAAGAACAATCCCGGCTTTCTCAGCGCTTATTCCCTCATCTGATAAACCTGCCAATACCTTCTGCACCTTTTCCAGGGTAAGTGGGTCGATCCCCTTGGGAAGGTCGGAGGCTGCAGCCCTCCTCGTCTGAGCTGTACCCAGAAGGCGATCCACCTCATTTTGTTCCAGATCATCATCATGGTCCAGTACCCGGCGGTACTCCAGATACTTTTCCATGGATTCCCTGAAACGGGAAAAAACCACAGGTTTGATGATGTAATCAAAAACACCACTGCGAAGCGCTTCCCTGAGGGGTGTGACCTCCCGGGCCGCGGTGATGAGGATCAGGTCAACCTCCCGATGCTCGCTGCGCAGATCGTGCAGCAGATCCATCCCGTAGCCATCGGGAAAGAAAAGGTCCAGGAGGACAAGATCGGGATCGAGGACCTCGCACATCTCCTTGCCGTGAACAAGGCTATTGGCTATCCCTACAACTTCGAACCCCTCCACTTTTTGGGTGAAACGTCGGTGAATATCGGAGATGCGTTCATCATCCTCCACGATGAGAACCCGAATTGCGCTGTTGGTCAAATCTGGACCTCCTTGGGTATGGCAACTGTGAAGAGGGCGCCGCCGATCTCGCTTGTTCCGATGGTGATATGACCTCTCAGTCCTTCCAACGCTTCTTTTACCAGGAAAAGGCCAATTCCGCTGTGAGGATGCTTCTTGGAAGATTCACCACGCCCGAAGATCCTCTCTTCGGCCCCATGAGGGACGCCTTTACCGGAATCCTCCACCTCGATGATGATATCCTCACCAAGGTCTGTCATGGAAAGTCTTACTTCTGCTTCATTTTCATGGTTCTCCATGGCGGCTTCCAGGGCGTTGTCCAGGAGGTTTCCCAGTATCGTGATGATCTTTTCACGGCTCATCCCTTTTGGCATATCTGACAGGCTGCTTTCCTCGTCTACTTTGAAGGTGACCTTCAGTTCCTGGGCCCTGTTGAATTTACCAAGGATAATGGCAGACAGGACGGGATCAGGGACCGCCGATGTCAGCAGGTGTATGATACTCTGGTAGCCAGAGGTTTCAAGGGCTAAGATCTCCAGGGCTTCGCTGTAAGACTCCAGCTGGATAAGCCCTGCCAGCGTGTGAAGTTTGTTGGAGTATTCGTGGGTCTGTGAACGGAGCATCTCGGAATATTCCCTGACGTGGAAAAGCTCCATGGCCAGCCGGTCGATCTCACCTTTTCTGCGGAAGGTCGTCACGACACCTGTAACTCCCTTTTTCCCGGTAATTGGGAGGATGTTGAAGATCATCTCTTTACCATCAACGGTGACCTCCCTGTCCAGAATAGATGTGCCTGTAGCCAGCACCTCTTTCATCCCGGTGCGTGGGAACACATCATTAATCCCTCGACCCTCCAGACTGTCGGCTGTGGTGTATCCCAGGTTGCTCAATGCCGCCTGGTTGGCCAGTGTTATTGTCCCTTCACCGTTGACGGCAATGATCCCCTCCCTTGCCGTTTCCAGAATAGCTGTCCGCTCAGTGAAAAGTCGTGCGATCTCATGTGGTTCAAGGCCGAAAATTGCGCTCTTGACGTCATTTGCTATGAAAGCAGCCCCGATGACCCCCGCGATAAACAGGACCCCTATGTACCAGACCACCTGCGACTGGCGGCCTCGGATGGCGCTGTTAACGTCCTCAATAAGGTAACCGACCGACACGATCCCCACGACCTTTCCATCCTCATCGAGGACAGGGGTCTTTCCCCTGAGTGAAGGGCCGAGCGTTCCCACTGCCCTTGAGACATAGGATCGGCCTTCCTCGAGGGCGGGGGCGTTGTCGCCGCCCACCATCAGTTTTCCCAGACGGTCCGGATTGGGGTGGGAATAGCGACGGCCTTCCCAGTCTCCCACAACAACAAATTCAGCTCCCGTAAGTTGCCGGATCTCTTCGGCGATCTCCTGTATTCGTCCCTCAGGATCCTTAATAACAAGCTGTGACCTGACCTGGGGGATACGGGAAACGGACTGGGCCAGGCTCAGCGCCCGGTTGCCGATCTGACTTTCAAGGATCTGGGCAATGGTGTTGGAAAAGGCCATCCCGATGAGCCCCAGCATGAAAATAAGAAGCACCGTTACAAGAATGATCAGCCGCAGCTGGAAGGGGACCGGGCCAATGGTCTTGAGGCTTGTGCGAAAACCGTTCATGGTGTCAAGCTCCTGTGGTTTTTCCTTTATGATATATTTATATTCCGGATATGGGGAGTAGTTAAAATAGATCATTCAATGTTTATGGATCAAATGCGCGTTCATGGAGATGTAAGATGTATCTTGAGGGTGTGGGGTTTGACGATCGTTTTGCCCGGGATTTCGAATCACTGAAGTTTGAGGGAGTTGTACCGGGCCGGGTGATCTGGCAGAGTGCCTACAGTTACAGGGTGCAGTGTGAGGACGGGGAGATCGCCGCTGAACTCTCAGGGAAGCTCAAAGCCGGGGATCTTCCAGCAGTGGGCGACTGGGTGGCTGTACGCCCTGCAGCTGTGGATGAGATGGGCACCATACTGGCCATCCTGCCGCGAAAAAGCGCCTTTTCGAGAAACACAGCAAGTAAAGGCGTGAATGAGCAGGTCGTAGCAGCCAACATAGACGAAGTGCTCATCGTCACGGACCTTGACCGGGATTTCAATCTGCGCCGAATCGAAAGGTATATCACCCTGGTCTATAACAGCGGAGCGAGCCCGGTGGTGGTGCTTAACAAAACCGATCTCGCAACTGATGTGGAAGCGGTGTTTGCCCAAACCGAGGCGGTTTCTCCAGGAGTCCCCATCTTCGCGGTGAGCGCTGAGAAAAATCAGGGGATAGAGCAGCTGAAAAACCACATCGGTCAAGGCAAGACCGTGGCCTTTCTGGGCTCCTCGGGCGTCGGCAAATCAACCATCATAAACTGCCTTCTGGGCGAGGACCGCATGGAGGTGGGCGAAGTCAGGGAAGCGGACGGCAAGGGACGGCACACAACCACTCACCGTGAACTGGTCCGCCTCCCGGGGGGCGGCGCGGTCATCGATACTCCGGGGATGCGGGAGATCCAGGTCTGGGGTGATGAAGAAGGCCTGGTTGAGGCTTTCCCGGAAATAGAGGCCCTGACTGCCGCCTGCCGTTTCCGGGATTGCCGCCACGATTCGGAGAAGGGTTGCGCTGTACTGGAAGCGTTGGACTCTGGCCGCCTGGATAAGGGGCGCTTCGAAAGTTATATGAAGCTCAGGGGAGAATTTGAAAGCCTCGAGGTCAGAAAGAGCAAAAACGCCCGCCTGGAAGAGAGGCGTGAAGGGAAAAGGTTTGCCAAGATGGTACGTGAAGTAAAGCGTCATAATCCGAAGAGAAAAAACCGTGACTCGTGACTCGTGAACCGTGATCCGTGATCCGTGATCGGTGATCGGTAAAATCTGGATACAGCTCTTCCCCGGTTTAAAGGGTTACCTTGCATAACCCTGCCCTTCGACGCCCTGTCGTTTGCTCAGGGTCCCGAGCTTAACCGAGGGACGGGGAGCGGCCTTGGCACGGGCCAATCTGCCTGCCCTGAGCTTGTCGAAGGGCGAGAGACAGCATTTGTCGCTTTTATAGAAACCGGGATCGCTTCGCATGGGACTCGGCTCGCGATGACCCGTCTTCGTCCTTCGCACTTCGCCGTGGCAGACAAGAGCGACTGGATTCCGGGTCATCGTGTTCTCTCTGCCCGGAATGACGTTGGTGGAGGTTTCCCCAGGCTGAGATTTCCTCCGCCTGTCTCCCTGTCTCAACGTCTCCGTGGTGAAAAAAACATCCCCTTTATTGTAACCGGCCTTTCCCCAAGTCACCGGCTTCCTCTGCCTGCCCTTCGATCCCGCCGATGGCGGGATCGAAGAATGGTAAAATTGATCGCATTAATATTAACATACTTAATTGATTTGTTTTTATCTTGATAAAAACGATAAGTTGTAATATAATTTCAGATTATGGAACCCTTGTCTCCCATCCAGATGCATGAGCGGTTCGAGGAAATTTACAGGACCTGGAACCGGAGGGAGTTTGTTCATCCCGATCCTCTGGAGTTCGTGCTCAAGTTCGAGGACCCGGCTGATCAGGAGCTAGCAGGCCTCATAGCCTCCAGCCTGGCTTATGGAAATGTGGGGTATATCCTCAAAAGCCTGGAAAAGGTCTTTAATGTCCTTAGCCGCCCAGCCGCTGATCTAAAAGCCATGGGCAGGAAAGACCTTCTGGAAGAGTTGGGCTCATTCCGCCACCGCTGGACAACCGGGGAAGATCTTGCTTTTTTTCTCAGGGGAATAGCCGTTCTGAGGGATGAGTACGGCTCTCTTGAAAACTGTTTCCTGCAGGGCGCAGGAGAAGGCGATCAGGATGTGATCCCGGCCCTTACCGGCTTTGTAGCAAAGCTGCGCTCAGCTTCCGGGCGAAGGGACTCCAGTCTGCTGGCCTGCCCCTCCATGGGGAGTGCCTGCAAGCGCATGTTCCTGTACCTCCGCTGGATGGTGCGCCGCGATGAAGTAGATCCCGGCCCCTGGTCGCAGGCCTCTTCCGCCCAACTTGTTGTTCCCATGGATGTCCATATGCACCGCGTCAGCTTCCAGCTTGGTCTGACATCCCGCAGACAGGCCGACCTTAAAAGCGCTCTGGAGGTGACCGGTTTTTTCCGGGAACTTGAGCCTGAAGACCCGGTTAAATACGACTTTGCCATGACGCGGCCCGGCATTCGCTCCCAACTGGAGCCCCCGGCTGGTTTTGATCAATTTAATGCAGAGAATGTTCAGCTCTGTTAAACTTGATTTGGGCAACCGGGAGGATTTACGGTCAGGTTGCCCAATCATTTTTATTGGAAGGTTTTCAAAAAAACTCATTGGAAGCTGCGAGCGGGTTGAAAAAGCTGACAGACTTTTTGCAGCATATTGGATTTTTCATTTTGTAGCTGGAGCCTAAATCTTCAGGAGAAGGAGGAAGCACCATGAGTGTCAAAAATACACAAACGGAAAAGAATCTCCTCACTGCCTTTGCAGGCGAGTCTCAGGCCAGGAACAGGTACACCTATTTTGCCAGTAAGGCCCGGAAAGAGGGCTTTCGCCAGATAGCGGATATATTTGAGGAGACCGCCAACCAGGAAAAAGAACATGCTAAAAGGCTTTTCAAGTTCCTGGAGGGTGGGGAGGTTGAGTTTACAGCATCTTTTCCGGCAGGTGTTATTGCCGATACTATCACCAACCTGAAAGAGTCCGCAGGTGGGGAAAACTACGAGTGGTCCGAGATGTACCCGGGTTTTGCCAAGGTCGCCCGAAAAGAGGGCTTCGAGGAGATCGCCAAGGTATTCGAAGCTATTGCGGTAGCTGAAAAGCAGCACGAGAAGCGCTATCTGGCTCTCATGAATAATATAGAGAAGGGGAGGGTTTTCTTCAGGGACGAGGAGGTTACATGGCGGTGCCTCAACTGCGGTTATCTTCATGAAGGGACCGAGGCTCCTGATTCCTGCCCGGCCTGTGACCACCCCAGGGATCATTTCGAACTGATGTGTGAGAACTGGTAAAGATAAGTGAACAGTGAAAAGTGAACTGTGAACCGTTAACTTCTTCCGAAAGGAGAACGACTATGGCGGAAAGACTTCAGGTTTACAAATGTGGAGTGTGCGGCAATATCGTGGAAGTGGCTCATGGCGGGGCCGGGGAGTTGGTCTGCTGCGGACAGCCCATGAACCTCCTGGTTGAAAACACCACCGATGCTGCCGTGGAAAAGCATGTTCCGGTGGTTGAGGAGCTGGAGCACGGCATCAAGGTTACGGTAGGAAGCGTCCCCCATCCCATGGGTGATGACCATTATATCGAGTGGATAGAGGTAGTGGCTGGCGGCAGGTCATACACAGAATATCTGTCTCCCGGCGGCGCTGCTGAAGCCACATTTTGTGTAAAGGCTGCCGAGGTGACCATGGTTAGGGAGTACTGCAACCTTCATGGGCATTGGAAAGCGTAGAATTCAGTAGCCAGTAGCCAGTAGCCAGTAGCCAGTAGCCAGATTTAAAATGTGTTTGAACCCGGAGAAGAGATTCTCCGGGTTTTTTTATCCAACCTTGAATCATCTCCATACTTTTAATCCTCTTCCTAGCAGCGTGTCGGGAAACCATCCCACGCTGCTAGATATGTTTGCCGAAAGGCGTGTCCTTTAATAAAGGCGATTTTAACTGCTTAATTTACCTGGCCTTTTAAGAACGCTATTTTCCGGCAAACTCCAGCTAGGAGCCTGAATGGGGTTCTCCGACAGGCTCCTAGTGTTCCTTGGTCCGCTAAGGGCTCTACTATTTGATGTCGGTCAAAAAGCCTCTGTTTTAAGCCCTTTCAGGGAGGTTTTTTCTTTGTTGTTTCGAAAAGGTTGTTATATTTGGACCATCGAAACGATTAACCTGGGTACTGGGTACCGGGTACTGGGTACCGACCCTAAGGAGGTTCACAATGGCAGTCAGAACAATGGTTCATATCGACGAAGACAAGTGTGACGGATGCGGATTGTGCGTACCCGATTGCGCTGAGGGCGCCCTCCAGATAGTGGATGGCAAGGCTAAGCTGGTAAGCGATATCTATTGCGATGGTTTGGGTGCGTGTCTGGGTTCCTGCCCCCAGGACGCGATAACAATGGTAGATCGGGATGCCGATGAGTATGACGAAGGTGCTGTCAATGATCGCCTCAAGGATCTGGGCAGGGATCCTCTTCCCCACGGTCATGACGACGCGGAAACTGGATCGCAGGATTGTGAACCGGCTGATAACAAGGTTGAAGATTCAGCCTGCGGATGTTCCGGAACACTTTCCCAGAGTTTTGATAAACCTCAGGCCGTGCCAGCGCCGGCTGCTCCCAGGATGGGTGGTTGTCCGGGATCGCGTTCCCAGAGTTTTGACGCGCCCAAGGCTTCACCATCAGCCGACCAGGCGGGACCTGTAGCCTCCAGGCTTGGCAACTGGCCGGTGCAGATCATGCTTGTTCCCCCCAAGGCTCCCTATCTTGATGGTGCGGATCTGCTCCTTGCTGCTGACTGCGCACCCTTTGCCTACGGGGATTTTCACCGCCGCTTCATGGAGGGCAAGACACTCCTCGTTGGTTGCCCCAAACTGGACGATACCCAGGTCTATGTAGAGAAGCTCAGTCATATGTTCAGGGAAAACAATATCAATTCGATCAGCGTTGTTTACATGGAGGTTCCATGCTGTACCGGTCTCGTCCAGTTGACCCAGGAGGCACTCAGGAAGAGTAGGGCCAATATCCCGACGACCCTGTACCGGGTAGGCATCAAGGGGGATTTCGTTGAGGAGAGAACCCTGGATCAGTCGGCGGCGTGAGGTATCGTGCATGCGTAGAGCGTGAGTACGTGGGTGCGGGAACGCCGCCTGATGGGTTTTTAGGCCGGAGATCAGACTTCCAGCAGCTCTTGTTTATTGCTGATTACTGATCACCGATCAACGATCACTGAAATATTTACAGCCGGGGAAGGAGGAACCGCAGTTTCCTTTTCCCCCGGCTGTAGTTTTGATAATATGATACACCGTGGTTATATTCATTCGTAGACGAATACCCAAACCAGGAGGCACATAATGGAGAGAAAAGCAGCCTACGGTCCCTATGAAGCGGTCACTTTGGGGATCCAGTTGGAAGATGATGGGTTTACATTTTATTCCGCGGTGGCAGGAGCTTCAGTGGACCACCGTGTGAAAGACCTTTTCAGCTACCTGGCGGATGCGGAGATCGAGCATAAAAGAGTCATTCGGGAGGAGATCGCGCCCCTGTTTAAACCGGAATGGTACAAGGAGGAAGATCAGCAGCAGTTGGCTGAATATTTAAAGGACGTGGAGCAGCAGCCAGTATTTCCGGAGCCTGACAAGGCTGTGGAGTTTGCCAAGTCCATGAAGGACGCGCACAGGGCCGTGGATATCGGTATTCTGGCCGAGGAGAGGGCCCGTGACTATTTCGCTTTTTTGAGAGATACCACCCGGGACCAGGAGGGAAAGGATATATTTCAGCGGCTGCACCTGGAAGAGATAAAACATCTGGAACTGTTGCTGAACCTCCGGAAAGAGCTTTGAACTAAAAGCTTTTCACCACAGAGACGCAGAGACCTCAGAGAAAGGCTTGAACCCTGGAGGAAGGCAAGGGACATGGTGGTTCAGCATAAAGCCTGGCAGCCAAATACGCTCGGTCCCGTTTTCCTCAGCCTTCTTTATACATTTATTATCCCGTTTGGCTCCGTTGATTCACAGTTCCGGAGTAGGTTATGAACGGGTGATGAAAAAATTGCATGTGGAGTCAGGAGTGACAGATCCCGGATCTGAGAAATAATGTCTCGTTTGCAGGTACTCTATCTCCGGATGAGTTCCTAAAAAAAGGGAGGTCAGAATCGATGTCGGATATTAGAGAGGCAAACGTGGAAGCTCTCCAGATCGCCCTGGATACCGAGAAAAAGGGCTACATATTCTACAAGGTCGCTGCGAAGAGCAGCAAAGACCCCAAAGGGCAGGAGGTGTTCGAGCACCTGGCAAAGGATGAGATCGAGCACATGGGCGTGATCGCGGCGGTATTTCAGTCGTTGACCAACAATGAGCCCTGGATGACTTACGAAGAGGCGGTGGATAAGTACGGTTCCACACCCAGGGAAAAGATCATCTTCCCCGATGTGCCGGAGGAGGCCCAGGAAGGTTTTGACGACCTCAAGGCTCTCGAAGAAGCACTGGAGTTTGAAAAAAAAGCGGTGCAGTTCTACACAGCCCAGGCTGCCGATGTCGGAGACGGGAATGCCAGGGCCTTTTATCAGAGCCTCATCGAGATCGAGGCAGGTCACGTGCAGATCATCCAGGCCGAACTGGATTCCCTCATGGGGACCGGTTTCTGGCTGGGTTCCCAGGAGATATCGCTGGAGCACTAGGGATCAGACGCGGCGACGCGGAGACACGGAGACACAAAGGCGGTCACAACCCGCCCTTTCTTTTTTGGGGAAGATGATTAAATAGAGAAAGTGGCAAGAGATCAGGGATAAGGGATAAGGGATAAGAGAAGATCCTTCTATGCAGGCTTTCTAATTTACTGTAACACTTATCTCTTAGAAATCAGGACTGGATCAAGGAGGTTTTCGTTTGTTCTTAAGACTTTTTTTACTCTTCACTCTCATCCCCGCTATTGAGCTTTTTCTCATCATCAAGGTGGGTTCAGTGATCGGTGCCCTTAACACCATTCTCATCATCATTTTCACAGGTATTCTGGGCGCCTATTACGCCCGGGAGCAGGGGTTCAGGGTCGTCAGCAATATCCAGATGAAGATGCAGCAGGGGGTTGCTCCCGGGGATGACCTGATCAACGGTGCCATGCTACTGGTGGGCGGTGCTTTTCTTATCACCCCGGGCTTTCTTACTGACTTCGCGGGTTTTGCCCTTATCTTCCCCCCCACGAGAGAGGCGATCAAGGTGGGTGTGAAGCGCTCTCTGGAGAAAAGGGTGCGCCAGGGGCAGGTGAAGGTGTATCGGTATTAAAAAGCAGAACCCAGTAGCCAGGATCCAGTAGCCAGTAGGGCAAACCGCCTGACACGGAGACACGGTGACGCGGAGACACGGGGTTAAAACTGGTGGTCGGTGATCGGTAAAGCCGAACCCGAATTCGAACCCGGGAGCGATCTTAGGCAAAAGCTTTTGACATGGATGAAGGGGATAGATGGGATGATTGGTGAAACCCTGAAATCCCCTCTTGTCATTGCGAGCGAAGCGCGGCAATCCCGGTTTACATAAAGACGGTGTTTTCCACTACCGTGAATGTTGGTTTGTTTTTGCTAGTCACGAGCTACTAGCCACAAGATCTCTTTTGAATCTTGAATTGCCCTTTCGCTCAGTCGCCAAGTCGCCTAGTCGGAAAGTCGGTTGTTAATGACCCTTATCTTCCATCTCTATCTAATCGCTCCTCTTGTCCTGGTAGTTTTCATATACCGTTCGGGTAAGCGATCCTGGTAAACCCTCGTAACCGTTCCGGTAGCCTTCTATTCCCTCCCCGTACTTGTTGTGATCGGATTCTACCTTCTGCGCACTCCCATACAGCAGGGGAGATTCCTGGCAGAGTTCGGCCCGATCTTGAGCCTGGTCTTTCCTCCGGAAGATCTTTATGTCCCCTTGGCTTCTGTGGCTCTCGGACCGGTCAAGAAAGAATACAGCGCTGATTTTATTCATAAATATGTTGGCTATCATGCGGTGGAGATATCCATACCCGGTAAGTCGAAAATGAGATGCCGGGCTCAAAGCTGAAGTGCAACACTTAGAGGAGTTAAAGTGTTGCAATGGAAAAGACATACGAGCATTTGGATTGCACGGAACGTGCGATGATTCAATTGGGGCTGGAGCAAGGGCTTTCGTTGCGATCAATCGCCCGAAGTTTGCATCGCCCCGTGAGTACAGTGAGTCAGGAATTACATCGGAATGGTTGGGAGCCTCCCGCGGTTCGTATGGGGCGGCGGGGCCGACGTCCGGTGGCGGGCGGTTATCAGGCCGTGCGAGCTGAACAACGCGCCAGACAAGTGGAGTGTCAGCCGAGAAAAGCCAAGCGACTGGTTCCGGGCGAGGCGCTCTGGAACGAAGTCGTTAATCTCTTGAAGGCTGGCAACTCACCGGAGCAGGTTTCTGCTACACTGAAGCGTATGCACCCTGAAGAGCCGCAGTTCCAGGTCAGCCATGAGACCATCTACACGGCGATCTACGCGATGCCGCGCGGCGAGTTGCGCAAGGAGATCATTGCCTTGTTGCGACAATCACGCAAGAAGCGTCGGCCACGCACCCGCGGGGAAGATCGACGTGGCAGCATACCGAACATGGTCAGCATTCATGAGCGACCTGCCGAAGTGGAAGAACGGCTGGTCCCGGGCCACTGGGATGGTGATCTGATCAAGGGGGCGCGCAACGCCTCAGCTGTCGGGACACTGGTGGAACGCAGCTGCTTGTTTGTGACCCTGGCCAAAGTCGACAATGCCAGCACCGAAACCGCAGAAAAAGGATTCAGCTTCGTTCTCAACCGGATTGATGCCCAACGGCGATTGAGTATGACCTACGACCAGGGCAAGGAGATGGCCTGTCACGAGAAGTTGGCCGAGAACACGAAAATCAAGGTCTACTTTGCCGACCCACATAGCCCTTGGCAACGCGGTATCAACGAGAACACCAATGGGTTGCTGCGCCAGTATTTGCCAAATAGAACAGACCTGTCTGCTTACTCTCAAAAGGAGCTTGACCAGATTGCCTTGAAGCTTAACACCAGGCCGAGGAAAAGCCTTGGCTGGAAGTGCCCGGCGGAAATCTTCTTGCCGGACTTTAATTTTGAAGAATATTATGGGCGCATCTTAAACCCTGTTGCACTTCGAACTTGAAACCGCCACCTCAAATACAAGAACTGCCGCCTTAAATAAGCTTAAAAATGTACAATTTAATCCACCAGATGTTTTAATCACTGGTGACGATGTAAGAAATGGCAAACCTCCACCAGAGGGATATTTAATGGCTGCATCCACGATTGGAGTTGCGCCTGAAAATTGCGTTGTGGTAGAGGATTCACCCGTTGGCATTGAGGCTGGAAAAAGTGCAGGTATGTATATTATTGTGGTCGAAACTACCCACGGGGAAAGTTTTTTACGAAACGCTGATGTGATCGTTGATGATTTATATGATATGTGTATTGCTGAAGTCCCGGCCTGACCCTTGTTTCTCTCGGTTTTAATCCAGTTCAGCCGATCACGGTTTAGGAACATATGGCGGGGAGTTGCGAAAAACCAAACTCAGCCATGTTTGAGCAACAACCCGTCACGGCCTGTCCCCACATCACCCTGCCCCTTTCATCCCCGACTGCCTTTGCAGGATAACAATCTTCCCACAACCCGACTGCCTGGACATGGCTATGTGAGAGAAAGAGGTTATTATTTAATAATGGAAAGATTGAAAACGTCCGGTGACGCAGTCAATTCGAATCGATTGAATCAGGTACGCGAGGAGTCTGGCCGACCCCAGATATTTCAATCCCGGAGAGCAAGGGGTCAAGGGCGGCATGGCGGCCTGAACACATGAAGGTGGGATATGAAGAAAACGATACTTCTGTTTTTCACAATGGCACTGCTAGGCAGCTCCCAGGCCGGTGCCCAGAGCCTGGCCGTCTACGGCACTTCGGGGCCCTATGGGCCTATTGGCGAATGTGCCCAGCTCTTTTCGGATGAAAACGACGTCCAGGTTCAGGTGACTTCGGCGGCCCGGGGTGAGTGGATGAAAGAGGCTTTGGAAAAGGCTGACCTCATTTTCGAGGCGGCGGAATACACCATGGACGAATTCATTCAAAAGAACCCGGGGTTCATTGACACACGTTACCGGTATAGCCTCGGTGTGCGGCCATCCGGCATCCTTGTCAGGCCAAACAACCCGAAAAGGATCAGGAAGTTGGCTGACCTTTACAACCCCGGCATCAAGGTCATGGTCGTTGCTGGTGGCGGACAGACGGGAATATGGGAAGATATGGCGGCAAGAAAAGGTGATATCTCGACCCTGCGCAAAAACGTCACGGCTATTGCCGCAGATGAGAACGAGGCAATACGGATCTGGAAGGAGAGCAAAGAGCTCGATGCCTGGATCACCTGGGAATCATGGCACTACCGCCTGAAGACGATCACCGAGTTTGTGCCGGTTGCTGAAAATATCAGGGTCTATCGGAGCACGCCCATCGCCATCACAACCCGCTCGCAGAACAAAGAGCTTTCCTTCAAGTTCGTCACCTTCATGCAGTCCGACAAGGCCCAGGAGGTTTTCAAAAAATGAGGCTGGAAATAGAATAAACGCCAGTATGACGGGGAGCCGCCTGATAAAAGGGCGGCTCCCCGCGTTGATATCCTGCCAGGATGACCTGGTTCTCGCACCCCGGCTGTTTAGTCAGGCTCATGAGGGCGTCCCTCATCTGCAGAAAACCGATGAGGTACTCGAAGGTAACACGCCACATTGTCTCCATGGAGAGGAACAGGAAAAGGACCAGGGCTGCAAAGGCAGCCTGGTCGCGGGGTCTGACATGGTCCAGGATCAGCTTTAGGATCCTTCAGCAACCATCCAGTACCTGCGCTTTACCCGCATCGCCGAATACCAGCTAAGCACGGGGATCCCCAGCGCGCCAAGGTAATAACACACAAGCAGCACGGGAAAGCTGATAAAGTTCCGGAAGCTCAGAATATCTATTAACCCCTGCATTCGAAGCACCTCCCCTTTGCCGACCCCGACCAGAAGGTTCAACATCTCCAGGCAGTATAAGTTAAATTGCAGCCTGCCGAAAGGTCGAGGTAGAGGGGGTCAGGAATCTTTGGAGTTCGTCTTGGGGGGCTCTTCCTGGGGTCAGGATTTCCACCTTTGATTATGGTTTCACTTTCACAACCGTATCAACAACCTGTCAGTTTTCTGGAGGTGTAATATAAAAGAGAAAAGCATCGATCCCAAGGTATATGATCTATACGATGAATACGCTCACACTCTCATGGATAGACGCACCTTTTTCAATGTGGCATCAGCGCTGGCTGTGGTCGGCGGAACCGGTCTTGCTATGGCTGAAGCCATGATGCCCCGCTACGCCGAAGCGCAGACTATCTCCTTTACAGATGAGCGAATCAAGGCACGTTATGTGGAATATGACTCTCCTGGCGGCACATCAGGCAAGATGCGAGGGTACCTGGTCAAGCCAGCCGGAGGTGGCCCCTTTCCAGCGGTACTGGTTATCCATGAAAATAGGGGCTTGAATCCATACATTGAAGACGTGGCACGCAGGGCAGCGGCGGAAGGTTTTCTCGCCCTGGCACCTGACGGGCTCTCACCCATAGGCGGCTACCCCGGAAACGATGACGACGGCAAGGTCATGCAAAGTTCTTTAGATGCAGCCAAGCTTTTTACCGATCTGCTCAACAGCGCCAGATATCTGAAAGGTCACGAGCTGTCTAGCGGCAAGCTTGGCGCCACGGGTTTCTGCTATGGCGGGGGCGTGGTTAATAACCTGGCCATCGTTATGGGAACGGACCTGAATGCCGGAGCTCCTTTTTACGGTATGGCCCCGGCCACTGAAGATGTACCTAAGATAAAGGCACCTTTGATGATCCATTATGCCGAGGACGATCCCCGGATCAATGCTTCAAGTGAAGCCTACCGCGGCGCCCTGGAAAAAAACGGGAATGATTTTGTCATGTACACCTACGAGGGGACCCGTCACGGCTTCCATAACAATTCCACGCCCCGTTATGATGAAGCACAAGCAAATATAGCCTGGGAGAGGACCGTGGCATTTTTCAAAAAACACCTCTCCTGATATTTCCAGGATACTCTTGAAGTACCTTTCGACTCAGGGTCTGCAAGGGGGTCAGAGTGGGAAGGGAATTATAGGCTAAAGGTTAAGGGATAAAGGTGAATCTATAAGTGCAGTAGAGCAGAAAGTGCAGCAGTGCACTCATGCACCGTATTCCCTGCACTTATGCCCTGCCTTCTTCATTTTTAACCGTTCTCCCCTTCGACAGGCTCAGGGCCTCAGGCTTTCTCCTTTTCCCTGTTTTTAGTTAATCCCCGTTATGACGCCGTCGTCATCGATGTCGATGTTGTAGGCAGCCGGGGCCTTGGCCAGGCCGGGCATGCGCAGAATCTGACCCGTGATGGGGATGAGGAAACCCGCGCCCGATGCGATCTTGATCTCGCGCACCGTGACGATGAAGTTGGAAGGCAGACCCAGCAGGGACGGGTTATCCGAAAGCGACTGCTGCGTCTTGGCGATGCAGATCGGGAGTTTGTCGAATCCGTATTTTTTGATGAGTTCCAGGTTGCGCTTGGCCATGGGCTGATAGTCCACCGAGACAGCGCCGTATATCTCGCTGGCCACGCTGAAGATCTTGTCTTCCACGGGCTGGTCCCATTCGTAGAGCGGGCGATAGTTACCGGTGGATTGGGAGCATAGCTTAATGGTTTTCTCGGCCAGATCCAGTCCGCCTTCACCGCCCTGACTGAATATATCGGCTGCGGCGATATTCATGCCTTCGTCTTCGGCCGCCTGGATGACGGCTTGAATCTCCTCGTCCGTATCCTGTGCAAAACGGTTAAGTGCAATGATGCACTGCACGCCGAACTTGTCGATGTTTCCGTAATGCTTGCGCAGATTGGCCATTCCGAGCACCGCCAACCGCGGATTGGGGGTGTCCAGGTCATCGGGCGCCACACCTGCGTGGTATTTCAGGGCCCGCACCGTGGCCACCAGTACCACCACCTTGGGGTTGAAGTCGCCGTAGCGTGCCACGATGTCAAAGTATTTTTCCGCGCCCAGGTCAAAGCCGAAACCTGCCTCGGTCACAACATAATCCGCCAGCCGGAGCGCCATATCCGTGGACATGATGCTGTTGGTGCCCTGGGCGATATTGGCGAAGGGGCCGCCGTGGATAACAGCAGGTACACCCTCACTGGTCTGCACCAGGTTGGGCAGCAGGGCATGCTTGAGCAGGGCCGTGACCGCGCCTTCCACTTTCAGATCACCCGCGAGCACCGGTTTGTCGTCATAGGTAAAACTCACCAGGATCTTGCGGATCCTGTCCTTGAGGTCCTGATAGGAACGGGAGAGACAGAGGATGGCCATGATCTCGCTGGAAGGCACGATGTCAAAGCCGGACTCCCGCGGCACGCCATTAGTGGAACCGCCCAGGCCGATGATGATATCCCGCAGCGAACGATCATTCATATCCACCACGCGCGGCCAGGTTATCTTTCGCGGGTCGATATTCAGCGGGTTACCGTGAAAGACCGTATTGTCCAGGATGGCGGCCAGCAGGTTGTGCGCGCTCTCCACTGCCGGGAAGTCGTTGGTGAAATGCAGGTTGATCTCGTCGGCCGGCAGCACGCACGAGCGCCCTCCGCCCGTGGCTCCGCCCTTGATGCCGAAGACCGGACCAAGGGATGGCTCGCGCAGCGCCGCGATGGTCTGCTTGCCCAGCTTGGCCAGGGCCTGGGTCAGCCCGATGGAAACCGTGGTCTTGCCTTCGCCCGCGGGTGTGGGCGTCATGGCTGAGACGAGGATGAGGTTGGCCCCGGGGCGGCGCTCGAAGCGCCCGATGGCCTCCAGCCGGACCTTGGCCTTGTAGCGGCCGTAAAATTCCAGGTCGTCTTCGCCAAGGCCGATGGATTCCGCGATCTCAATTATAGACTTTAATGCCGGCTGAAGAGGATCCGCTTTCTTGGGTGTTGTCATGGGTTTATTTGCCTACCACCGCATCGAAGCGGATATCGATATTGGATTCGTTGCTGATACTGGTGAATTCGGCTTTCAGGTCCGCGATCTTAACCGTGGCAGGCAGCGAGAAATAACACGTCATTTCAAAGATGCTGGCGCCGGTGACCGGATTGTTGTCTACATTGGTGGAGATATCATCAATATTGATACCCTTGGTATAAAGCACCTTGCAGATCTGATGCACAATACCGGGACGGTCCAGCGTGATGGCGATGAGTTTATAGGGTATGGACGGCTGAACCTCGCGATGAGAAGGAGCCTTGGTTTTATGAATATTGATATCAAGCCCTGTTTTTTCCCTGAGGCTGTCCAATTCGCCGATGAAGCTCTCGATATCATCGGCCTTGCCCGAGGTAAGGATGATCATGCCGAATTCGTTGCCCAACACGCAACCTCGCGAACGTTCAATATTGATACCGCGCGCGGTGAAGAATTTCGCAATGTCCTTGACTAGACCTGGTCGGTCCTGTCCCATAGACGAGAAGACGACGTATAAACGCATGACCAGCCTCCTTCTTGATCGGTTTCTTTCGCCAACACCTTTTATCATTTAAGAAATAAACGTCCAGGACGGGCCTGTCAAGCTGGCATCCCCTTGGGGTATCCCTATGGGGTCAGTTCCAGTCTAGGGAATCAAAAGGGTCAGGGCCTGTCCCCAGGACGCACAGAATTAATGCAAAAGCGGCAAGATCTGGCTCTCTCAGGGGCAGGACGAACGAGCGAGAGACAGCCTCTTTTGGATTATTGATTGCTTCCTTCACTTGACACCGCCTTAAATCTCTTTAATCTAAAAAATATGGAAACGAAGCTGAAAAACATCCTTGCCCTTCCCCATGATCTGGACCGGACGGCGGCCCTGGCCTGGTGGATGCAGAGCTGTTATCCCGATGAGGCGGTACGGCCCATCCTCGTCGGAGGCGCGGCCATGGAGTTGTATTCTGAGGGCGCCTTCATCACGGCGGAGCTGGATTTCGTGGGGATCGTGCCGCCCCCCGTCGCAAGCGATCTGAAGAAGGCCGCGTTCGGGCGGCTGGGCCGGCAATGGCTGCACGATAAGGAGAGTGTCTCGATCGTTTTCCACAACGATACGCTACGAAAGGGTGAAAGGGCCGTGGACCAGAGCTTCGGAGACTACCCTGTCCTCATGGTCAGCCCGGAGGACCTCCTGGTCGACCGCTTGGCGTCATGGAGGCACCGGGAGTCACCCACACACGGCGTTCAGGCCTACCTCCTTTACTACCTAAAACACGGACCGATGGACCTGGAGCATCTCCGGCAAAGAGCAGCCCAGGAGGACGTCGAGCCCGCCCTGGATTCGGTGACCAGGCTGTTCTTTAAAAACAAAGGCCAGCTTCCCGAGGCTGAATACCTGGGCGCCTGGGCGAGCAGGGAAATATGAACTCCAGTCCAACGGCTAATGTCCAAAGTCTAAAGTGGAACGCGTGCCGCTTGTCATTGCGAGCCGAATCCTGAGCGACTTGTCACGGCGAAACTGGAACCTGGAACACCAACCGAAGGTTGGCGTCATCGCGAGCCGATACCATGCGAAGCGATCTCGGGTTTTTGAGATTTGAGGTCTGAGATTTGAGATTCGCCCTTTTTACAGGGATGAAGGGGATGAAAGGGATTTGGAAAAACAGGTTCTATGTCAATAAATCTGGTTACCTACGTTCTGACCACACCTGACACAAAAGGATCTTCATCTGAAGATGAGGGTCCCTAATATAACTTGTACCGCTAATGCTGTTTTCTTATTCCAGGGGTTCCGTGCTTTCCTCCTCGTAATTCCAGTTCATGCGGCGCTGGAACTCCAGATCGATCCACTTTGCCGTATTGTCTTCAAGCTTCCTGGCGATCTCTCGTCTGTCACCGCCTTTTTTAATGCGAACCTTGAATTCCTTGTTGTACCACTCGGCCGCATCGGAACGGACGTCTCTCATGATGTCCTCTTTCGAGCGCCTGTAGTTCATACCGGGGATGATCAGGTGATCATATTCCACTTCCAATTCCTCCTTCCAGTCTCCCCTCTTGATATTAAATTTAAGTCAGACCCACCTCAATTCAACTCCTGACCCCTGTTGCTTCTTGTAAAAGTCCCGCTCCCAGCTCAAAGGCCTTCTCGCAGTCAACGGGGAACCGCTCTTCCCTGCTCTTCGCCTTGTCCTCCGGTTTCCACCGGTCGGCTACAACTTCAGAGTAGTCCTCGAACTGTAGCGTGTCCATGCTCAGCTGATAGGCCGAGTGCCCGAAGATCCTCGAAAAATAGCCCTGGTTCATGTCGAAATGGCTGTAGTAGATCTCGTACATCCCGCGGCTTTTAAGTTCTTCATCAGCCATGTTCATCGTGTAGATGAAGGCGGTCCGCAACCTGCCGGGAAAGAGAGTCCGGGGGGGATTGGTGTAGGTGAGGTAGGGGAACATCCAGCGCTCCAGGAAGGACCTCATCTCACCTGTGACGGCTCCGAAGTAGATGGGCGAACCCAGGACGACAGCGTCCGCCTCCTCTACCTCCTTAAATACAGGCATTAGATCGTCTTTCACGGCGCACCTCCCGTAGCTTTTCCCTCCCCTGGTCTTGCAGGCGAAACAGCTGAGACACCCTTTAAATTCAAGGTCGTACAGGTGGATGAGCCTCGTTTCGGCGCCCTTCGATAAAGCGCCCTCAAGGGCCTTTGCAATAAGGGTCGCCGTGTTCCACTTTTTCCTCGGGCTTCCGTTAAGGCCAATGACTTTTTTCCGATCCGGCATGGGATTCCTCCATTAAAGACAGGGAAGTTGGAACGGTAATATCTGGGGTTCATCCGGGAAATGAACACCTTGAACCCAATAGGTACTTCGACAAGTTTAAAACCTTTAACGCGGAGGGCTGCCGTTGAAACCCTGTATCTGATTTGATTCTAGCTGCGGCTCTCTGCCTTTCGACGCATTTCATTTGCTCAGGCTCCCGAGCCTGTGGAGGGACGGTACGGCCACAGGTCCCGCCAAAGGCGGGATCCTGCGTAACTCTGTATTATAGCTTTAACGTTCTTATAAAACCCAAAGATTTAACGCTGGGGGTCGTCCACCGTCGCCAAGCGACTTCGCTAAAGCTTCCACCGCCGCTCTTCGAGCTTCCACCTTTGCACAAGGCTACGGCGGACAAGATGGTGGACAGGCACGGCAGGCAAAGTAACACAAACTAAGAAAACCAGATCCAGATTCTAAACTTCGTGTACTTTGTGTTGAATTAAACAATGCCATTGTAGAAACTGACTTTTGGAGTCTGGAATTCCTGTCCTCCGTAGCTGGGCGATAGGCGTTGGCGAAGGGGGATGAAATTTGGAATTACCCTTACCTCTCGGCTATACTGACAAAAGAGAGAGGGGAGTTCATGTATAAAAGACTGTTCGTTCTCGCCGCCATTTTGTCTCTCACCTCCTTCGGCTGCGCTCCCCCGGGAACCATCCACAAGGTGGTCAAGTACCCAGGACTTGAGTCCGAAAAATCCGTCGGATACGGGGAGATGAGGGTACCCACATCCTTCGGGATGTGGCTCAAGCATCTGGAAGAGGGACCCTCCACGTGCGGTTCCTTCCGTGCACGCATAAGCGGATTGGATGCAGGCGATTTCCTGTGCATCACCGATCTACCCTCCTGGCCCGGGGGCGGGCTGAGTTCACTGAAATTCCGTGCTCTTGCGGACAACTTTTCCGTGTGCCGGTTCGCGCTACCTGTCGGTGAACATGAGTTATTCGTCGTAGCCGGCCTCGACTGTTATCCAGAGGATGAAAAAGCCAGGTTTGACAAGAGCGGTTATGCAGCAGCGCCCGGCGCCACCGGTACGGTGTACACGCCCCCCGTCTACCCCATGGACGTGGAGGTCGAACCCGACGCCATCAAGCTTTACCAGCTGGCATTGAGACGCAGGGACGGCGATCTGAAGATCGTCATAAACTGGTCCGACACCCTGCTGCCCGTCCCCGAAGAGCCGATGTCCCTGGACCCGGATCCTGGCTCCTACGATGCCCTTGTGAAAATGCTGCAGGACGAAGGCTGGGGGTTCCGCTGGTACGCGGCGAGAAGGCTGCGCTATATCGGCAACCAGTCGACCTTGCCCATCATCGAGGAGCGGCTCAAGGTGGATGAGCACAAGGATGTGAGGACTGAACTGGAGAAGGCGCTGAAGAAATTATCAAATTGTGGAATGGACAATTTCTGCGAAAGTGGTAAGGGCGGCCTCGCGCTCGCTCGTTTCACTCGCTAAAGACGCTAAGCCAGCAAAGAAGATCAAAGATCATTTACTAACCTGGTAATGCCATCCTTGATCCTGGGTAATGCACAGATACCATAAAGGTGATGTTTTCTACCGCAGAGGACGCAGCGCGGCCATTTTCAGGCCGCACCGCAGGGTAAAACCCTGAATCCTGGGAAGGCATGGTTGCCATAAAAGCGACAGAGACTGTCTCGCGCAAAAACGCAAAGAAAGGAACGGCCCCTTTTAAAGACGGTAAAAGCTGAAAGACAGAGCACACCCTTCTTGTTTAAGAATTTCCAGTAAGATATTCTAGATCTTGATTAACCCTGGGTCACTCTGCGTACCCTGCGGTGAAATTGGCTTTTAAATTTAGTCTCTGAGAGTTGAGATCCTCCTTCGCTAATGCTACTGAGGGCAAGTATGAGATCTGAGCTTTCCGTTACCCCCATATCCTCCCCTGACGATTACCCATCGGCTATCACCGGTGCTCTCGACAAGGTGAACGCCGTCGAAACCCTTGCGGGCTTTGATCGCATCATCATCAAGCCCAACATGGTCAACAACTCTCCGCCCCAGGTGACCACCGATGTTCTGTGCGTCATGGCGGTGGTTGAGTACCTGAAGGAACGCACGGATACCGAGATCGTGGTGGCGGAAGGGTCAGGGGAAGGTCGCACCCTGGACAACTTGAAACTCAACGGCTACGAACAGATAACAAGGAAATTCGGCGTCGAGTTGGTGGACCTGGACGCTTTGCAGGTGAAAAGGTACGAGAACCCGGCAGCCGGGGAATATAAAGAGATTTTTTTACCGGAGTACCTCGAAGGCGCAGGACTCGTCTCGGTACCTCCTGCCAAGGACCACACCATCACCCGGGTGACCCTGGGTCTGAAGAACATGGTGGGGTGCCTTTCGGCCAGGCACTACAGCGGCTACTGGTCCTTTAAAAAATCCCAGATCCACGCCGTTGACACCGACCAGGCCATCGCCGACCTCATGCTGTACGTAAAGCCCCACCTCACCATCATCGATGCCATTGTAGGCCAGGCAGGCGGGCACCTGTCCGGCAGACCCCCTCAGCCTCCCATAGGCAAGATCATTGCGAGTACGGATGGAATGGCGGCGGACCGGGAGGCAGCACGACTGTTGGGGCATGATCCCGACAGTATCCGGCATCTAACTTTAGCGAAGCGATTCCTGTGAACATGACGATAGCATTCTCACGCGGAGCCGCAAAGTTCCCGGGGAAAAGCAATAAGCTTGTTTAGTATTTAACCTTGACAGGGTAGCAAAAAGTCCATTATTGGCTTTTTGCTCCACGGAAAGGGAAAAGCGTCGTTTTCCCTTTCCTTACAAATCAATGACTTGCGGAGTAAGTCATTGATTTGGGCACCCCGCGCGGGGCGCATTGATGACTTTTTGCGAAGTCATCAACCTTAGTCCGTTAAGTTGTCCCCTGCGTTCCCTGCGACTCTCTTGTCCGCCATAGCTGATCGTCTGGCGTCCGCGACGGCGGAAGTGAGTTACGCCTACGGTGTGACGAACGAGCGTGAGAGAGCTTTTTTTGAGATCTGAGATCTGAGATCTGAACACCCACGCACACACTGGATTGACCCCAAATCTTCTACCCTTCTGAAATACTCATTTTTTTGTGGTAAATTAAACTGTGGAGGGGGCAGAAATATAAATGACCATAACGAGATTTTTGCAGGCCAATTGTAACTCACCCTCGACCCTCAACCCGTTAAGGCCCACATGGTCGCCCGCCAGATACGGCACCCTCCCCGGAAGCAATACTCTACTCCCCGCGACAGGAAAAACCCTGTCCACAGGGATTATGTATGAGCATTACAAGGAGAAACAGAACCGATGACCCCGGAAGAGAGAAAAGGGGACCTGAAGGAGCTCGAACTCCTCGAGGAGATCCACAATACCGAGGAGGAGATCGACCTGTTCCTGAAACAGAAGGAGCTGGAAGCCCAGCAGGTCCTTGAGGACGCCCGGCGCCAGGCCCAGGAGGTCCGGACAGAGGCGGAAAGGGATGCCCTCCGCGAGCTGGACCACAGGAAGAAAAGCCTGATCCTGGAGGCCGAACAGGAGGCTGGGAGGATCATCGCGGGAGGAACCGAAAACGTCCGGCGTGAACGGGAGGCCTTCGAGAATAAAAGATCGCAGATCGTCCATGAGATCCTGGACCACCTTCTGGGGGGAGAAAAATGATCACATCCATGGTCAAGGTCACTTTCATGGGGCCCAGAAGGCTCCTCATGGGAGTCCTGGACCTCGTCCACTCCCTGGGTGTGGTACACCTCGAACCGTACCCCATTACCGACAACCGCCTCGAGTACATCAACTTCCCGGCAGATAGCGATGAGAAGGCCGGCCTCAGGAAACAGATAGTCGACCTGCTGGAGAGTGTGGATCGCCTGCTCGTCTCCCTCAAGGCCCCGGCAACGCCATCCACGGCTCCCGCATGGCTGTTCGCCCGCCATATCTCCAGACAGGACCTGGTAGAGGCCATAAGATCAGCCGACGAAGAGATAAGCCCCATCTATACGCAGATCATCGAACTTGGCGACGAGCTGACCATGCTCCACCGCTACGAGAGGGTCCTGGCAGCCCTCTACCCCCTGCTGGAGGAGGCCACCGAGGTCCAGAACCTGGAGCTCATGGGGATCATCCTTGAGAGGAGAAGGACCGGAATCCTGCCGCTGATGGAAAAGGAGCTCGACCAGATAACCGGCGGGCGGTCCAGGCTTTTTACAGGCCCTATGGACAGGGAGAACATGGCGGCCATCATCGCCTACCCTCCGGAAAGAGAGGCGATGATCCGCAGGCTCCTGGGCGAGGAGAGCATCGCCAAGATCCGCCTGCCCACCGAATATGAGGACCGCCCCCTGGCCACGACCCTCCGCCTCCTGATCAGGCGGCAGAAAGAGCTGCCGGTACAGATCCGGGAACTTTCCGACAGTCTGGCTCTCATTTCCACCGTCCGTTACGGCGCCCTTTGCCGGATACGGGAGATCCTTCGCGAGCGCCTGGATGAATTCCGGACCATGGCTTTGGGCGCTCACAGCCGTCACACCTTTTTCCTCAGGGGATGGATCCCGGAGGAGAAGGTCCAGAACATGCTCGGTACGGTGAAGAGCAGCTACAACGACGAGGTCCTCGTTCAGGCCGTTCCCGCCCGGTTCGACGAGCACGCCAAGGTCCCGGTCCAGCTCAGCAACCCCCCCTTCGTCAGGATATTCGAACCCCTGGTGAGCCTGCTGGCTCTTCCCAGGTACGGGAGCCTGGATCCGACCCCCTTCATGGCCTTCTTCTTTCCCCTCTTCTTCGGTTTCATCCTCGGCGACATCGCTTACGGCATTGTCCTCCTGGGGCTGTCGGCATGGACCTTCAGGCGCTTCGGGGACCGTCCGCTCGTGCGGAGCTTTTCCGCGATCTTCATGCTGAGCGGGGTCTCCACGGTGGTATTCGGTCTGCTTTTCGGGGAGTTCCTCGGGAACCTGGGCCAGCAGTGGGGGCTCCACCCGGTCCTGATGGACAGGGCCAGGCTGTTCATACCCCTCCTCCTGATCGTCGTGGGGCTGGGACTGACCCACATCATGCTCGGACTCCTGTTGAACCTGATCGTGTCTGTCCGCCAGGGGCAGCGCAGGCACTGGATCTCAGCCCTGGCCAACATGATGAGCCTTGCAGGCCTGGTGGCCGTCATCGTCTCGACAGCGGGATTCCTTCCGAGGGGCGGCCATATCGGCCTCTTCCTCCTGCTGCTGGGTATCCCCCTGCTCCTTTTCAACGAAGGGCTCATGGGGCCACTGGAACTTCTCAAGACCTTCGGAAACGTCCTTTCCTACGTCCGGCTCATGGCCATCGGCATCTCATCGGTGGTCCTCGCCCAGGTAGCGAACATGATCGGGGGCACCACAGAATCCCTGGCCGTAGGCGTCTTCCTGGCCCTGATCTTTCACACCCTCAACTTCGCGCTGGGAGTTTTCTCCCCGACGATCCACTCCCTGCGTCTGCACTACGTGGAGTTTTTCAGCAAGTTCTACCAGCCGGGCGGAAGGCCATACAAACCTTTCAAACGGCACCGGACGCTATGACCGATCGACACCCGGGTCGTTGGGTTTCCGGATGAACCCGGGGTTTTCCAAGGGGACGAGCGGAGAAAAGCCCTGAAGCGCATTAAGGCGCGTTCCCCGCTCCCCCGACCTTGCCAGCGGCGCCTGAGGCACCGCAAGAAAGGGAGACAGCCATGTCCGATTCAGTTCTGATCGCCTTCGCAGCAGCCCTCGCTATCGGCCTTCCGGCCCTGGCCACGGGGTGGGCGCAATCCCGCATCGGCTCAGCGGGCGCGGGAGCCCTGGCGGAAAAACCGGAGATAAGCGGAACGGTGATCATCCTCCTCGCCATACCGGAAACCATGGTCATCCTCGGTTTCGTCGTCGCGTTCCTCATCATCGTGATGCTCAAATGACCGGCCCGGGTTCATTATCTTCAGGCGGGGACCAGCTGAGCGAGAGTCTCTGGCAGGACGCCCGGAGAGAAGCCGAAGGCAACCTTCAAAGGGCGCGGGCAGAGGCCCTCAAGCTCGTGGAGGGCGCCGAGGCCTTCCTGGAGCGGCAACTGGAACTGGTCTCCGAAAAGGCCAGGGAGGAGACGACTCCCATGGTTGCCAGGATCCTCAACAAGGCCCGTGGCGAGGCGGAGAAAGTCACGCTCGAGGCGAGGTACGCGCTCCTGGAGAAATGTTATGAGGAAGCCGGGCGCATGGTCGCGGAAGACAGCGCCATCCTGGCCTCCGTGCGCTCCTGCCTGGATTCTACGCTTCGGCAGGCCGTCGCGGGGCTCGACACTCCCGGCGACACGTTGATCCTCGTGAACCCGGATGACGTGGACACGTCGCGGTCGATCCTCCAGGAGATGGGCCTGGACATCCGCGTCGACGGGCTCGAGGAGATTCTGGGCGGGGTCCTGGTAAGGATCGATGGCGGGTCAAGGCTCATCGACAACACGGTCACCGGACGCCTCGGAGCCCTGCGGGAAGCGCCCCCGGTGCGGATACTGAGCCTCCTGAACCCGGACGCCGTGGACGGCCTGGGGGCTGGCGAAAAACCAGCCGGGGAAGGACCCTGAGAATGACCCGGGAGATCGATTATCTCAATGCCCGGATAAGGGGTATGAGCGGGCAGCTGCTCCCGGAGGAGCGGATCAGGGCCCTGCTGGCCGCGACAACCCCCGAGATCTGGTCCGCCGCCCTTAGGGACACACCCTACGCGCCCTATCTTGGCGCCGGTACCGACACCGACATCAGGTTCCTGTACCGTGCCGTGGACGCGGCCATCGCGGTCAGGACGCACCGGCTGGACCGGATCGCGGCGGGACGACCGGCTGAGGCGGTGAGGGTATGCCTGGCTGAATGGGACCTGCACAACCTTCTCGCCCTGGCCAGCGGCCTGCACCACAGCGCAAGCCCCAGCGACATCCTGGACGGAACACTCGCCGGTGGCATCCTGGATCCCGGACAGCTCGAAGCCCTCGCCCATTGCAGAAATACAAAGGAAGCGTCCGATCTTCTGGCAATCTGGCGATTCCCTTACCACAGGGTCTTCAGGCAGGCCGTGGGACCCGGCAAGGGCAGGTTTCTCGGGCAAAAGCGGCTCGAGCTCGTGCGCTCGTACACTGACGCCCTTGTCCAAAACGCCAGGGAAACCAGTTACGGGGTGCTGACGCGGTTTCTCCGGGACAGGATCGACCAGACCAACATGATGACAGCGCTCATGTGGCGAACCCTCCCCTCGGATCGCGACCTGGCCGAGTTTCACCTCGGGGGTGGGGCCTCTTTGAACCTGAAGATCTTCAGGTCCGTTCTCGCGGCCGAAACCTACCAGGACGCTGTGTCGGAGCTGCCCGCGGGATGGATGAGGAAAAGCCTGCGGGAGGCGGCCCTGGACCCGGACCTGGATGAACGGGCCTCCGCGCTACAGCAGGCCATGGAGGCGGAACTCGTCCACCGGTACAGCAGGCCCCTGGCCAGGGACCCCATGGGCATCGGGCTTCTCCTGGCCTACATTCTGCGCCTGCATAGGGAGGGCACCAGGCTCAAGCTGACATTGACACGCCTGGTCTTCCATATCCCCGGGGAACTTTTCGTCCAGATGGCTGGTCATGTCTGAGATCCTCTTTATAGGCGAGCCGGAAGTCATCGAGGGGTTCGGGCTGACGGGGGCCGACATCGAACCGGAAAGCGACCCCGCCCGGGTCCAGTGGCTGGTGGAGGAACTGCTGCGGTCCAAAGAAACCGGGATCGTGGTGATAACGGAAAACCTCTACGAACAGATCCCTGAGAAGGTGCGGACCCGCGCCGAAGCCAGCGGCCGCCCTCTCTTCGTGACTCTCCCTCGGCCCGCCGGCCTGGAAGACTGGGCCGAGAAGGAGGACCTCGTATCGCGGGTCATCCGCAGGACCATCGGGTACAGGATGAAGATCAGGAGATAGAATCAGGAATCAGTAATGAGGAATTGGGGATAAGGAATGGGGGATAGGAAATCTGAAATCCTGGATCTTGAAGCTTGAATATGGGGATTGTCATGGGAGAGGGTGGATCGATCTACAGAATTTCCGGCTCCACGGTGGAGATCGTCGGTCTCAGCGGCGCCAGGATGTACGACGTGGCCCGGGTCGGCCACCTGGGGATCCTGGGAGAGGTTATCCGCATCCAGGGGGACCGGACCACCATCCAGGTCTATGAGGACACATCCGGGCTGAGCGTTGGGGAGCCCGTCACCTGTATTGACGAACCCCTCATGGTCGAACTGGGCCCGGGCCTTCTCGGCAACGCCTTCGATGGCATCCAGCGCCCCCTCGAATCCCTTTGGAAGGCCGAGGGGGATTTTATCCTCCGCGGCACCCATGTATATCGCCTGGACAGGGAGACTGCCTGGGAGTTCACTCCGGTCGCGTCCAGGGGGGACGAGGTGGCCCAAGGCGACGTCATCGGCACCGTTCCGGAGAAGGGGACGATCGTCCACAGGATCCTCGTTCCGCCGGGCCTCCGGGGACGCCTGACGGAGATCGAGCCGGGCTCTTTCCGGGTCAAGGACACCGTGGCCATCCTGGATGACGGAAGGGGCGGGCAGATTCCCCTGACCCTCACTCAGAAGTGGCCGGTACGCATCCCCCGCCCCTACATGGAAAAGACCCCCCCGGACAGGCCGTTCCTCACCGGGCAGCGGGTCCTGGACACCCTTTTTCCCATAGCCCTGGGCGGCACGGCCATCGTTCCCGGAGGGTTCGGGACCGGCAAGACGGTGCTGGAGCAGACCCTTGGCAAGTACGCCCGCGCCGATATCATCTTCTACGTCGGATGCGGTGAGCGGGGCAACGAGATGACGGAGGTCCTCACCGAGTTCCCCCGGCTGGAGGACCCGCAGACCGGGCGTTCCCTCATGGAGAGGACCGTCCTTATTGTCAACACCTCCAACATGCCCGTCGCCGCCCGGGAAGCGTCCATCTACACCGGGGTCACCATGGCCGAGTACTTTCGGGACATGGGCTACCACGTCGCGCTCATGGCCGACTCCACGTCCCGGTGGGCCGAGGCCCTGCGGGAAATTTCCAGCCGCCTGGAGGAGATGCCGGGCGAGGAAGGGTACCCCACCTACATGGGAACAAGGCTGGCAGGGTTCTACGAGCGGGCCGGTCACGTCAGGGCTCTTGGCAGTGATGAACGCACAGGTTCGGTCACCATCGTCAGCGCGGTGTCGCCGCCGGGCGGTGATTTTTCCGAGCCTGTCACCCAGGGCTCCATGCGCGTCGCGGGCGGGCTCTGGGCCCTGGACACCTCCCTGGCTCAAAGGCGCCACTTCCCTGCCATCAGCTGGACCCGGAGTTACTCCCTGTACGGCCAGATGCTTGCGCCGTGGTTCAGCCGAGAGGTGGCTGAAGACTGGTCGACGATGAAGGATCGTTTAAACCGCATCCTCGAACGGGAAAAAGAGGTCCAGGAGATGGTCCAGCTGGTAGGGGAGGACGCCATACCCGACAATGAAAGGGTCCTTCTCCTCGGGGCCAGGCTCATTCGGGAAAATTTCCTCAGGCAGAACTCTTTCAGCCCGGTGGACGCCCATTGCTCGCTGCAAAAGCAGTACTGGATGCTCAGGGCGTTCCTGGAGGGCCACGAGATCATCCTCGCGGCCCTGGGCACGGAAATCCCTATCGAGAATCTTGTGGAGCTGGCAGCCATCGGAGAGCTTGCCCGCCTGAGCGAACAGCCCGACCAGAGTTTCCCCGAGGCTTACCGGCAGGTCCTGGCCGCGCTGCGTCAGGAGATCGAGTCCCTGGCAGAAGGGCTCCGACAGCAAAGAGAACGGTTCGGAAAGGAGAAAAATAGTGGACCCTCTGATGATTAGGAGATCACGAGGCCTGACCGGCATATCGGGTCCCCTCGTCACCATGTCCGCGGAACCTGGTACCTTCCTGGGACAGATGGTCCAGCTCGTCACTGCTGACGGGCTTACGCGGTACGGGCAGGTGCTGGAGCTCTCCAAAAGGACCACCACCGCCCAACTGTTCGAGACCACCCAGGGCATCGACACGAGGGAGACCTGGGTTACGTACCTGCCCAGGACGGCCAGCGTGAGGCTCTCGAAAAAGATGCTCGGCCGCCGATTCTCAGGGTCCGGGGTACCCATGGACGGGATACCCTCTCCCCTGCCCGAGGCCGAGGCCGAGATCATCGGGGCTCCCATAAACCCCATAGCCCGGGACAAACCCTCGGATTTCATCCAGACGGGCATATCGGCCATCGACCTGCTCAACACCCTCGTGCGAGGCCAGAAATTGCCGATCTTTTCGGGTTCCGGCCTCCCTTCCAACGAACTGGCGGTCCAGATCGTGAAACAGGCCACTGTTCCAGGGGAAGAGGAGGGGTTCGCTATCGTCTTCGCAGCCATGGGGATCACTCACCGGGACGCCGCCTATTTCATCGACGCCTTCCAGTCCACCGGGGCCATGGACAGGACCGTGGTCTTCCTTAACCTCGCCTCGGACCCGACCATCGAAAGGCTGCTGACCCCGCGAGTGGCCCTGTCGGCCGCCGAACACCTGGCCTTTGCCCATGGCATGCACGTGCTGGTGGTCCTGACCGATATGGCCAACTACTGCGAGGCGCTACGGGAGATCGGCAACGCCCGCGAGGAGATCCCCGGCAGGAGGGGATATCCCGGTTACATGTACACGGACCTCGCGGGGATCTACGAGCGTGCCGGCCGTATCCGCGGCCGCGGCGGCAGCGTCACCCAGATCCCTATCCTCTCCATGCCGGACGACGACATCACCCACCCCATCGCGGACCTGACAGGGTATATCACCGAGGGACAGATCGTTCTCTCCCGGGAACTGCACCGGAAAGGGATCTTTCCTCCCATCGACGTTCTGCCAAGCCTGTCACGCCTTATGAACCTGGGGATCGGAGAAGCCAAAACGCGCCCCGACCACAGGAACGTAGCCGACCAGGTCTACGCCTTTTACGCGAGGGGAAGAGACCTGAGACGGATGGAAGCGGTCGTGGGTGAGGACGCCATGACTACAGAGGACCAGCGGTTCCTGGCCTTCGCGAGGGAGTTCGAGGATACCTATTTAAACCAGGGCAGCAGGGGCCGCACGGTCGCCGAATCCCTCGCGCTTGTCTGGCGCCTGTTCCGGGAGTTTCCCTCCTCGGACCTTACGAGGATAGACCGTCGCTGGCTGGATCTTTATCACCCGTCGGCCCAAAGGAATGGCCGCGAAGAGGAGCCGGAATGAGCGCACCGGCCACCAGGACGAACCTCATGGAGTTCAGGGCGAGAAAACAGCTGGTCCTTGCGGGGGTCGATCTGCTCAAGAGCAAGAGGGAGGCGCTCATAAGGGATTTTTTTCGCATCGTTGATACCATCATGAACAGCAGGGAGGTCATGGCGCGGGACGTTCTGAAATCCATGACCATGGCCGGGCTGGCCAGATCTTTCGCGGGCAGCCAGGGAATGAGCGCCGCAGCCCTCTCGGCCAGGAGACAGATCCCCATAAGCCTCCGTGAGGTCAACATCTGGGGGATCCGCATTCCGGAGATCCATTTTACCTCCCTCAGGAGGACGCCCGAGGCGAGGGGGATGCTTCCCATGGACACCTCCCCCTACATCCTCGAAACAGCGGAAAAATACGAAAAACTCCTCGAGACGCTGCTGCGAACCGCAAGCGAGGAAATAAGACTCAAGAGGCTCGGGGAAGAGATCCGCAAAGTCAGTCGCCGGATCAACGCCCTGGACCAGACAGTCATCCCTTCCCTTACCAACCGCATACACGCCATACAGGAGACCCTCCAGGAGAGGGAACGGGAGGATATATTCCGCCTCAAGCACATAAAGCACCTAAGAACCGGGGAACCCGGCCAGTGGCAGGATCATCGCGAGTAAGGACGTGATCGAGGCGGACCGGAGGGCAGCACCGCTATTGGGCACGATCCGGAGAACATTGGGCACCTGGCTTCGGCAAGGTAGAACGTATAGGTAGTTCAAGATTCAGATCTTCCTGGAAATGATTACCTCCAAATGAGACCTGCATTCCTGAAACAGATAGCTGCCATTCCCAGCGCCGATGAATTTCTTCTCTCGCCCGTTCCCTACGGTCACTAAAGACGCAAAGGAAGCCCGGAAGTTCAAAACACCTTCAAGATCTTTTCTCCTCACAAGAGCCGGTGATTCCGTCCAAACCTGGGTGAAAGTAAACTTTCATCCAGATACGGGCGGGACAAACGAGCGAGAGACAGATCTCTTCCTGTTTAATATAATTATTCCTTTACTCAGGCACCCGTTTACCGGAAGAACCCATAATTCAAAAAAAAGAACCCGCTCCGTATCCTGAATCCTGAATTCAAGATATAGCGGATGAAATTTCATATTGCTTTCAGAAAGGAATGCCAAATGTCTGAACCCAACCACACTGGCAGCTGCCTCTGCGGAGCCGTGCGCTACGAGATACACAGCGAACTCGCAGGTGTCGCCTGCTGTCACTGCTCCAAGTGCCGTACTTTCCACGGCCATTTCGCCGCCTACGTCCTCACGACAGTGGATGATCTGAAGATCATCGAAGACAGCGGTCTGAAGTGGTTCCGTTCCATCACGGACGAGACCCCCAGCGTCTACAGAGGGTTCTGCAGCGATTGCGGTTCCTCCCTGTTCTGGGATCCCCGGGGAGAAGACAGGATCGCCGTCGCGGCCGGCTCCCTGGATGAACCGACTGGCCTTAAAACGCTGGGACACTCCTGGATCAGCCAGAAGGGGGATTACTACGAGATCAACGACGATCTGCCCAGGTTTATTGAAGGGTGGGGAAAGAAATGAGCAATAGTTCCACCAAGGGAGAGGAACCAGGCCCTTATATTTCCCCATAGCCTTAAACTGTTACCGATACTATTTCCGTTACCTGGTTTCACTTGCCCCTGGCCCGGGCCCTTCTCCATCCAGACCAGGCTTAAAAAACACCGGGAAGTACGCCGAGATGTCAGCCATGCAGATGAAGGGATATCAGCTGTGGGAAAAACAGGTAAACCTCCGTGGTGGGCTCACCGGACGCCAGGTAGAGATCATCATCCAGGATGACAGGAGCGAGGGGCCCATCGCTCCTGGCCTCTACGAGGAGATGCTGAGCAGCCAGGAGGTAGATCTCGTTTTCGGTCCATACTCCAGCACCATCACTGCTGCCATCCTCCCCGCGGCTCAACGGCACGGCTATCCCGTCCTGATAGGTGGCGCCTCTTCGGACAAGCTATGGGCCCAGGGGCACGACAACGTTTTCGGGGTTTATACACCGGCCAGCCGGTACACGGTGGGAACCAAACCCGGACCTGGCTTTTCCCGGGTCACGCCAGTTCCTGGAGGATTTCAAAGCCGCCTACTCAACTGTTCCCTCCTGCCACGCCGCAACCGCCTATGCCTCCGGGGTCATCCTTGAGAAAGCAGTCCGCAAGGCGGGAGGTCTCGACAGGAAAGGGATCAATGAAGCCCTGTCCACCCTGGACACAATGAGCCTTATCGGGCGTTAAGGGGTGGATCGCACCGGCATGCAGATCCGACAGTTCCCCGTGATCATTCAGTGGCAAAAGGGCCGCAAGGAGATCATCTGGCCCGAGGAACTCCACCCATCAGATCCCGTGTTCGGAAAGAGGGACCATGAGTGACAGACACCGTTTCAGCAACAGCCTGAACATCCGGATCATCTTGCCGGTGGTCCTGTTGGTGCTGTTCATGTGGCTGGGGTTCAATATGTCCGTATTCAAAACGGTAGAACAGTTCCAGACCGACAGGATCGAAGAGGATATAAAGTGGGCATCCCGGTTCACCTACAGCATCATCAACGAAAACCTCTACAATCTGATCCGCTCGGAGAGCCGGAGTAACACAAGATACTTAGGGAGGAGAACCGCCTCGTGCTGGACGGCGGCGTGTCTCTGGAGTTCGTAAAGAACATTGAGCTCGGGCGTGAGGAAAATACACTGGGGCAGGCTTCCCACAACGGGCGGGATTATTATTTCTACCACTACGAATTTGAGCCGTGGGGCTGGCACATCGTCCTGCTCAAGGATGTTTCTTCCTACTCAGCCATCCTGGAAAGGGAACGGAATATTCAGCTGGGCACAGGCATGGTGGTCCTGCTGGCTGCCCTCCTGCTTTACTTCTCCCTGCGTTGGAATATTCACCGCCCTCTCCGGCAGATCGTTAAATCACTTTCCGAACAGGGGCCGCTCCAGTACACGGGGGTGGATGAGTTTGAATACCTGAGTAGCAGCATCGGGTCCATTGTGTCATCCCTGGAAGAAAGAGAGCAGTTTCTCGCCAGCGTTTTCGACAGCATCCAGGACGGTATCAGCATACTGGACGCAGACCTGAACGTGGTGCGAGTCAACAGGACCATGGAGCAGTGGTACCGGCACATCCCCTCTCTGGTGGGTAAAAAGTGTTACGAGGTTTACCACGGAAGGGACTCCGAGTGCGACAACTGCCCTAGCATAAGAACTCTGAAAACGGGGCGATCGGCGGTGGAACTGGTCCCCAGGCTCTCCACCGGGGAACTTAAACCTGGCCTGCTGTCAGCCAGGGTCATCACATCACCGACCCGGCACCCGGATGATCTACAAAGAGAGTCAGAACCGCGTCATCACCATGGCGCTGATCCACGAAGACCTTTATCAGTCTTCAGATCTTTCCAGTGTAGACCTCGGGGCTATATCAAGAACCTGGCGGCGAACCTTTTCAGCTCTTACAAGGTCGGACATGATCGGGTAAGGCTTGAACTGCAGGTGGAACACACCAATATGGTGATAGATACAGCCATTCCGTGCGGGATTATCATCAACGAACTCATATCCAACGCCCTGGAACACGGATTCCCCGATGACCGCGAAGGAACTGTCACCGTCCGCTTCCGTTCCATAGAGGAGAAGGACTACTACTACCTGGAGGTGTCTGACGACGGCATCGGCCTGCCCCCTGAGGTGGACATTAGCAGCACCACGACTCTCGGGATGCAGCTGGTGAAGGTGATCGTGGAACAGCTGGCCGGCACGCTGGAGGTGGACAGGGAACATGGGCTTTCCTACAAGATCTACTTTTCGGAGTACCTGGAGGCAGGTACTATTCTTTATTGAACTTAGAAGAGTGTGATCCGTGATCCGTGAACAGTATAGTCTATGTTCTGCGTTCTGGGTTCTGCATTATATTTTTTTCGCTCAGTCGCTCAGTCGCCAGGTCGAAAGAATTATTCCACCTTCCACCTTCCTGCTCCTGCTTCCCCCCCCCCGCACCGCCCTACCGCAGGGCGTTGATCATCTCGTCGAGCTTGGCCAGGAACCGGGAGCGAAACTTTTTATCCATGGGAGGCGGTCCGCCGGTGATCTCGCCTGTCTGACGCAGGTGATCCTTCAGTGCCCGCATGGCAAGGGCGTCCCCGATGGCCGCTTCTGTGAACTCTTCCCCCCTGGTGCCCAGAACTCTGGCGCCAGCATCGATACAGCGGGCTGCCAGGGGAATGTCACCGGTGACAACGATATCCCCCGGTCCGGCACGGTCTGCGATCCAGTCATCGGCAGCATCAAAATTACCGGGGACCACCTCCAGGGTCACCCGGTCGTTGTGGGGTGTTCTCATCCAGCTGTTGGCAACCACACAGACCGGCACAGAGTAACGGTCAGCTACTTTATAGGTCTCCTCCTTGACGGGACATGCATCAGCATCGATATAGATCATTTTCCTTCCTTGCAAGGTTTCAAATGAAGCATGATGGACGGGCTAAAAACCACCAAGCAGGCTAAAGACGTAGGGTATCTCCTGAAGTATGGGGCACCCCTCCGCCCACTCAAAGACCTTATTTTCTTCGCTTCTTTTCTCCGTGTCACCGTGTCACCGTGTCTTCTAATTATCTTTCCCCCATTTCGTCCTCAGCCGGGTCAACTCTGTATCGTCACACTCCCTGATTATGGAGTGCAGCCAGGTACCCTCTTTTTTGGTGGACTGAAGGGCAACAACCAGCTGGTCCCCCGCGATGGTCTCCCCTTTGAAAACAGCCTCAATGGAGAAAGGGAGGACCCCCTTCTCGATCCCCGGCAAAACAGAATCCAGTGCCCACTGGATGTAGAACACGTGGTTGACGTGCCTGTACATGTCCAGGCAGCTGGAAGGGACAGTGAAGGGGTCACCCCTGCGGGGTGAGTCCGCGGGTGGAATGTGCTCGATACCCTCTTCGATAGCCCTTCTGTCCAGGACAGGAAGGTCCGGGAGAGCCTTATCGTTGGTTACAGGGCGTCTCTTCACCGCGTCAATGAGCGCCCAGGATGTCGTCGCAGCGGCAATGGGGCCCCCATCAGCATCCAGAACTTCAAAATCCCGCAGGTAAAACCGTTTCTGACGGCCCGGGTACCAGGTGTTGACGGTGACCTTTTCACCTGCTTGAGGATACCTGCTTACCTTTAAACGATAGCCTACCAGAACCCAGAGAAGGTCCTTTTCCAGCAGGTCCTGGATTGACACTCCCAGCTCCCGCATGTGGGAGTCGGCCGTCTCCCCAAGGTAGTCCAGCAATGTCCGCACGTGGGCCGCCTGGTAGGGACCCAACTCATAGTTGCGAACAGTGTAAACCTGAGAGTAAATTTTCTCCATGAGGTTCCTCCCTTGCCGGAAATGAATATAGCATAAAGGTTTGGGAGTTAGGGGATCCGGGGTCTTGAAAGGGAAGTGCGTGGGGTCGGAACATGAACAGATGCCAGGAGCGTTCATTCCTCGATCATGACTCCCCGCAGTTCCCCGGCATCCTTGAAAACCTTCCAGCGGTCTGGCCCAACATCTCTGAAAGCTCGCTCCAGCCGTTTCTTTGACATGTCGCTGTCCTGAACGTTCCTGATGAAAATTCGGACAACCTGGTCAGAGTGGGACCTTGCGATCTGGCCGTAGACCTCGGGGTCCTTTTCGCCCGAATCCCCTACCAGGATGAACCGCCTGCCGGGATAATGGGACAATATGGATTCGATGATTGGGATCTTGGTCTCCTCCGGTGAGGCGAAGAGGTTGAAAAAGGTCCGGTCCTTTATCCTGAAGCTCCTCAGGGTAAAGCTGCCGGGGGGGAACCCTTCGCTGGACATGAAGTCCGCGAGAGGAGGGTAAAGCTGCCAGGGAGAGGCGGACACGTAGTGGAAGACCGCCCCCTCTTTGGCCCAGCTTTGGTAGACTTCCGGCATCCCCGGAACCGATTGAAACTCTTTCAGGAAAGTGTTTTCCAAAAGCTCTTCCTTATCCAGGACCCCGCTTATCTTGATCGTGTCGTCAAGATCCGATATCACCGACAGGCCCCTGGGAGGGATCAACTGAACCCGTCCCTCTCGCTTCCTGCCGCCTGATATTCTCGAAACGACCTCAAAAGGAAGCCAGCTTCCTTCCTGATGCCTGGCCGTTCTGTCCCGGTCTATCTCCACTGTCTGCCCGAAATGGCCTTCCGGCCCCGACGAGAGGGTCGTGAAAGCGAGGCCGGCAGATCGAAGGTCATAGGTCTTTCCGCGCTCATTGTCCACGAGGAACATTCTTGCCCTGCTGCGGAATATCTCATCATCGACCCAGTCCGGTCGAAGTTCCAGCCATTGGAGGAGCGTCTCCACAAAGACGGACCTCCAGATGGAGTCCTCCTCGGGCTCGAACACCCATCCGTGGACAGGGATGACCCAACGATTGCTTTCGGGGTTCAAGTAAGCGGCGGTGGGAAAAAAAATGACCTCTTCGTCAGCCTTGAGGTCTGATGCCCCGGCCGGCGAAAGCATGGGAAAGAGGCCCAGGGCAAAAACCGCGGACAGCAACACCGCAATGGGCAGCACACGAAATAAATGTTCGGATCTTTTCATCAACTTTAGCTTATATCAGTCATCCCCTCAGATATGCTACATTTCATAATCCCATACAGGGAAATCTTTACCTGGGAAAGGAACGATCCATGGCGATCAATCCGGAAGGCCTGATTCCCATCATTGGCGGGGTGTTCGCCTGGCTCATGGCGACCGGCCGATACAACCCGCCAAAGGACCCCTTTAAGGGGGAAGCGTAGCGGGTTGTGTGGGGACCGAAACTGAAGATCCTGGCACCCATCGTCATTATATTCGGCATGGCCCAGTTGTTGGGGTTTCTGTAAAATTCAGATCTCAGACCCTATACCCTGGACACTATTTTTGGGAGGCAACAATGGAAGTAAAAGACAGCAACGGAAACATTCTCAACGATGGAGATTCGGTTCAGGTGATCAAGGACCTGAAGGTTAAGGGTTCTTCCACCACCCTCAAGAGGGGACAGGTGTTTAAGAACATCCGCCTCACTTCCAAAAGCGGGGAGATCGAGTGCGGCAGCGGGAAAAGCACTGTCGTCCTGAAGACCGAATTTTGTAAAAAAGTCTGATGAAGAGTCCTGGTCCTGATCATAGCCCTTGGAAAACACTCAAGCCACGAGGTTAAGTTTCAGGCACCAGGTCCCACTTCCCACATTTCCAAAGGAGGAGATCATGCCGGTGATCATTTTTGAAGCGGGGAATAAGATGACCCTGGAAAAGAAGAGGGAGCTTATCCGGGAGTTGACGGATGCCGCCGTCAGGGTCACCGGGCTCGGCGCGCCTGCCTTTACCGTCTATATCCACGAGAACCCACACGACAACATCGGTGTGGGTGGAGAGCTGCTCACTGAGATCCTTGCCAGGAGGGACTGACGACTCGTTGCCTCCCACAGTAACCGGTAGCAAGTAACGAATTACAAGGGAGGGCTTTTTTCTACCTTTCGGCAAGGTCCTTGTCCTTGTCCTGGAATGCTCTTATACGTCAGCACTTTCAGGAAATAAGATCGAAATTCAAGCTCTGATTCCAGGTCCAGGCACCGGATCAAGGTCACCTTTTCCTTTTCCACTCCCTCCTTTCTCCTTTTTTTTTGCTATACTTTAATTGTAACGCTTGCCCCAGACACTGTCTAACAGACAATAGAAATTAAATGTAGGGTTCTGAGGGTAAGACGTTACCGGACGGCCGGTATCTCCGGCCGTTCGTTACGCACTACTCAAATAGCAACCTTACCGGCAGGACGCACCTGTCGCTGCTACACTTTCCAAAAGCTTACTGTTTCCTGAAATTACCGGATCACACTCCCTGACTATGTGAACGGAGACTTGACATGATCTCAAAGCCTTTGCGGGCTGCTTTCCTCGAACCGAAACCCCCGAACCCCCATATTTTTTCCCTTTACGCCCTTCCGCGACTGGGGGGAGTGCTTCTGGCCACCCTGCTTCACCAAAAGGGGTGGGATGTCCAGGTGTTTGTGGAAGAGGTGGACGAAATCGATTTTGACCAGTTGCTCAAGGCTGATCTCGTGGGCATTTCAACCATCACATCCACGGCTCCCAGAGCCTACGCTATGGCCGACGAGATCCGCAAGGCCGGGATCCCCGTTGTTCTGGGGGGCCCACACGTTTCTTTTTTGCCGGATGAAGGGCTCGAACACGCAGACATGGTGGTCCGGGGTGAGGGCGAAGTTCCGATCCTGGCGCTGGCTCAGTCTTTTGAGGGTGATCACGACATTTCCCAGGTGCCAGGCCTTTCCTGGCAAATAAACGGCCGAACAGTCCATAACCCTCTTCCCGAAAAACTGGTAGATCTGGACGACCTTCCTCCACCCGATCTTTCCCTGATCCATGGCTACAAAAAAATGAACTCCCTGGCCAGCAGGGTCATCCCCATCCAGACAACCAGAGGGTGTCCCTACAACTGCGATTTTTGTTCGGTCACCGAAATGTTCGGCCAGAAACTGCGCAAGCGCAGCCCGGAAAAGATCGTCAGGGAACTTGCAGAATACCGCCGCCTGGGCAGGTTGGCCTTTATCTATGACGACAACTTCACCGCGGACAAAACCCATGCCCGGGAGATCTGCAGACTCATCATCGAAGCTGATCTGGACATGGACTGGAGCACCCAGGTGAGGCTGGAAACCGCCCGTGACACGGAGCTCCTGAAGCTCATGCACCGGGCCGGATGCAGGACCGTTTTTATCGGGTTCGAATCAGTGAACCAGGAAGCCCTCACCAAGACCAACAAGTCCCAGTCGGTGGATGAAATGGCTGGCGCTGTCAGGGCCTTTCGCAAGGCCCACATCAATGTCCACGGAATGTTCATATACGGCCTGGACTCCGAAGGACCTTTAGACTTCGACGCAACGCTGCAGTTCGCCATGAGAACACCCATCACCACTGCCCAGTTTCTCATCCTGACACCCTTCCCGGGAACCGAACAGCTGGAGCGCTTAACCCGGGAAGACCGGATCCTCCTCACCGACTGGAGCCTATACGACGGGCACCATGTCGTGTTCGCCCCCAGGCTGATCAGCCCCCCACAGCTCCAGAATGAACAGGTGCGGTCACACTGGCGATTTTACTCCTGGCCACGAAGTCTGGTTAACCTGTTAAAATTAAAGTTCATGCGCACGGCGGTCTTTCTTTACGCAAGGCGCATCAACGCGCGGTGGCACCGGCAGAACCGTTTCTATCTGCAGGCGTTAAAACTCTTTTCCAAAAGCGGGTCTTTTGCTTTCAGCCCTGACTCAAAACAGCGGCATTCTGATATCCATCAGGCCATGGAAAAGGCGCGAATTAGATTGGAAAGTGAGGGAACATAGGTATCAGAGGAGGAGCCGTGTATTATAAAAAGTACATAGTTCAGTTGCCTCTCGCCACCTTTCGTCGGCTCTTCCTTTCCTTTTGTTGACCTGGGTCATATCTATCCGGCTGCCCTCCACCTATAATTGAATCGAAAATGAGGAGATCAGCAACAAGCGTATTAATTGACAATAAAGGAGGCACAGCAATGAAGATCACTAAAGTAGCGGACGCACCAGTTCACCCGAACCCTCACGGAGTTGACGCACGGAAATTGTACGACACCGAGCACGCCCAGGCTGTCGTCCTCACCCTGGAGCCGGGTCAACAGCTTAAAAAGCACATCACTCCTGTGGATGCGATATTTTTCGTCCTCGAGGGCCGGGGGACCGTAGAAGTTGGCGATGAAAAGGTGGAGGTGGGTCCGGATACGCTCATAGACAGCCCGGCGAACATTGCTCACTGCTGGTACAATGAAGGTGATGTGACCCTGCGTGTCCTCGTGGTAAAGGTGCCCAGGCAGGAGGGGCCGAGCAAAATGCTTTAACACGGTGAATGGTGATTCGTGGTTAGTGAGGGGTCTAAACCATCACGGAATCCGGGTCCAACAACAAAATTATCCTCAAACCTCCTGACGATAGCTCTATTTTACCGGCCACATTGCGAGGCCGGTTTCAGCATCAAACTCGCGCCTGAGAGGTTCGCCTGGCAGTTCAATGATGTAGTATTCCGCGGCAAAGATCCTCGTGCCGGGCATCAGGTGTCCGCCATAACAGCGGCCCTGTTCATCAGCCAGGGTAGCGTGCGCATGTAAAAAGACTTCGCCGTCCCTGAGGGAAACGCTGCCCGTACAGGAGACGATCTCGAGACCTTTTTCCAGGCTGAAGCATTCCATGTATTCCCGTTCATCCTGTCTGTAATATCCCAGGACACCGGAGGACACAGCCCCTATCACCGACAACCACCCGAACTGGATGTTCTCATTCAGGCAAACCGTTGTCAGTGAACCGAGAAGGTCACCTTCAAAGGGAAGCCTGCCCATGAATATCCTTCCATGATCTGCGCGCAATTTCCTGACTCCTCCTGGTCGTTGTTCAAATCCACTCCTGTGGTCCTGGCACCGCTCTGCGAACCGTGCACCTGCCCCTCGCAAGCTTCAGGGGAAAACAGAATACCCATGTGAAATTGAAGGGTCAAGGCGTGCATAGTGCGCTTCCGGGCGACCGGTGGGTTTCGACGGATAAAGCAGCCGACAAGGGTTTCGATTACCGAGGTCCAAGGGCCACAACAGTCAGGTGGGTTCATCCTCTCCGAACAGCTCCGGTCTTTTCTCTTCGAGCATACTGAAAAACTCCGGCAAACCGGCAAGGTAAGAGTGGAGCCTGACCTTCCCATATCCCCTGGTTTCCAGAACATGCCACTCGTATGATCCACACCATCTACAACTTGTAATAGAGTGCCACGGCACCTCCCTGGAGGGTCTCCAGGGGGAAGAAGTTAATAGCCCCCATACGCTGTAACGAATACGTACGAAGAAAGTCTCCAAAAGGAGAGCAAAGCACACAAGAGTGAAAAACAGGAAGGTCGCCAGCAGCAGGGTATTTGTGGACCGGTTTGGGATTGTGGAGTTAACGATGTATCCTCCCCACAGGAACCCTGTGGTCAGAATCAAACTGACCACCTTTAAATAAAATCCATACGCCAGGACACCATTATCTGCGGCCTTTAAGGAATCCCTTTGGGTTAGATATGCTTCAAAAAAGGCCAAAGCGAGAATGACAAACAGCACTGATACTATCTTGAGTACAACCATAAAATCGATATTATCACAGGAAGACGGGGTGCAGTTTCATTTCCCAGAATTCTTAAATTTCTCTGCGTTCCCTGCGTCTTTGCGAGAGACGCCTTTGTCGCTTTTAATGGGATTTTTCCTTATCCCCTTTATCCCCTTCATCCCTGTTGGATTTGAGACGTCAGCTCAGGTTAAAAAAAGTGAGGCTCGTTTGGCCGCGGCCTTGATATCGATCCCCTGACTGCAATCCACTGTGCACCCCTCGCAGTCGGCACAATTCTTTACCGCCGAGACTGCATCCACGGCCCTTTCCGCGGCGAGGCGCTGGTCCCGGTATCCCTCTGAATACATAGCGATACGGACGGCGTCCAGGCCTCCAGTGCCGTACCGGCACTGGTTAATACACTCTGAGCAGAAAGAACAGGCCCTCCCCTCAAGCTCCGTTCTGTAGGCATCGAGCCGAAGGAGGTCAGTGAGTCCCCCCTTTCCCATGATGGCAGCCAGATTTTCGTTCACCATCTTTTGACTTAACATTCCAGGAACCGCGATATGAACCCCCGGCTTTTCCACTACGAAGCGCAGGGCAGCCTGGTGGGGTGTAAACTCTGGCACAGAACCGTTCCGGTATCCGCCGTTCTGGGTTTTCATGGCGACGATACCCACCCCCGCAGCCGCCGCCTCTTCGATAGCCTCGAAAAGGTCAGGCGGAGAACGGAAGTTGACCGCCACCAGAACGGCATCATAGAACCCATCCTCCATCACCGCCTTTAGAACCTCCACCTGATTGCTATGTGTAGTAACGGCTGTAAACCGGAATTTGCCATCGTCCTTCATAGCCTGCATGATCTGCTGGACATCCTTCCGGATGATCTGGCTCCTGGAGGACATGCCGTGAAGCTGCATGAGGTCCACCCTCTCCACTCCCAGAGAAGCCAGGCTGCGGTCCACCGAACTTCTCATCCGCTCCTCTCTGGAGATATGAACCTTGGTGGCGATGACCAAACGATCTCTGATGCCTGAAATGGCTTGTCCCACGATCTTCTCGTTCCGACCTCCCATATAGCAGCCTGCCGTGTCGATATAGTTGATCCCCCCATCAAGACCGTGGCGAATGGCAACGGGATCCGAACACTGCATCGCTCCATATCCCAGGACCGATACCGCAAGTCCGGTCCTGCCCAGAACCCTCATCGGCATTTCCCGGGGCTGAGCCGCGAGGGCTTGTCCCGGAATGAGGCCGGCGGCAAGGGATGCTATTGTGCCTTTGAGAAGATCGCGGCGTTTCAAGAGCATGGGTTACTCCTATGACAATCTGAGATCTCAGATTTCAGAAAGGCTAAAAGAAATGAACGTAGAATAGTAAGGATGAATTAAGAGTGCCAATTTTTGCTATAATCCTCGCTATTCTGTTTAATATAAATATTCCTATAACTTCTGGGAGAATCAGTTCCTTCTTTTGAGATTTAAGATCAAGGGCAGCTGATAGCTGCCCTTTACCGTTCCCCCACCTTCCTTAGAACCTCCTTTAGGTAGGCGGCGGCTTTCTGAGTGCCTGCCCTGGTCCAACTCACCGCGCTGCCCAGTATCAGGACGGTAGGTACGTCTTGTTTCCTCAAGCTTGCAGCATGGTCCTCGGCATCAGAGCCAGATGGAAGGAAATGTAAAAAACAGACCCCACCGTCCGGGCCGATCCAGGTGTACCCCGGCCCCGCCTCAAGATCATAGTCCACATGCTCCGGGTGGTAACTGACCTCGCAGGGCTTTCTGGCCAGTTTTTTTAAACGTGAGACGGTTGCGGGCAGCGGCTCCGGTGCAGGTAGACCCCTTGAAAGCTCCAGCAGGAAATCCCCGACAAGGAGCTCCCCCTTACTATCTTCTCCATCAGTCTCGAAATCGATCCTCATGAAGTACCGTCCCAACATGGCGTAGGAGGTAAAACCCCCGGAAAGGACCGTGGCCCCGGAAGCGCTGTACTCATCACCGTCACATCCGGCGTAAAGACTGTAGAGCCCGAATGCGTTCACAGGGACACCCATGTCCAGGATATCCACAGACAGGTAGGCTCCCTCTTCGGTCTCATAGGAGGCGTAGACAAGAAGGAGGGCCCCGTAACGCTTTAACAGCTCCGCTTCGCCGTTAACGTGTTCGTATATGTTGTCCGGAGACCAGGTTTTGGGCTCTGCCACCATGGCCAAGGCAGGGTTCGACCCGAAGGAGCCGGGCAGGGCAGGAGGTTCGGCAGCAAAACCGATATCCGGGCAGAAGAGTACAGCAAGAAGAAGGAGAGCCGGAAAAATTCGCATAAAGGTAATTGTAATGGTTTTCGATTGTTACTTCAACAGGTGGAAGCAGTGAACCGTGATCCGTGAAGCGAAAAGTCCCGGATTGGACTTTTTGCGACTCTATCAAGGTTTAAGATTTAAGATTCCAAGTTCCAGGTTTTCCTCAACGCATTCCGCACTGTCTTTCCTATACAAGACAGCCGCCTGAATAAAGGCGGCTGTCTATTAGTTCTTCCTTATTTTCCCCTGTTTAAAAACGGGGAAGATCGTGACCCTTCGAAGGCTAATCTGCCCCTAGTGGTACGAGGTTCGTCTCAAAAACAGCAGAGTCGTCCCCGGCATCGAAGGCGAAGGTTCCGCCGGTGGGGGTATAGGCAAAGGAGGCCGAAGCGCCATCGGCCGTCAGCGTGACCGATCCGTCATCCGGCCAGCCGTAACAGTTAACTGGGTTGCTGGTGCCTCGGCAGTAAGAAGGCGCATCCAGGGCATCTCGGTACCAGGTCAGTGAAACATCGAAATCCACGCATCCGTACACATAAACCTTAACATCCCCTTCCGCACAATAAGTTCCTGAGGAAATGAAGGTGGCCGTTGAAAGGTCCCAGGCGTGATTTTGACTAAAATTCATCAGGGCCTGAGTATATCGGTTAACAGTGGTATTACTGTAACTGTAAAAGTAATCCATGGCGTAATCTGCTGAGATCGTATCTTCGAAGGAGGTGGCGCCAACTGTTGAATCAAAGGCGTCACTCATGCTGCTGGAGACAAATCCGGACTGGAGCCTCTCCTCCTGACGGGTGGTTGGCTAGGCGTCTCCCTGACGAATAAAGAGATCGCCATAGTTTAAATAGTAGGCTGAGCTGCGGCTAATTGGGCGGCCAACGGGCCTGGTCATTCCCGGACCGATATCCACCAACGGGAGGATGGTGGGTACAGAGTACGGGATTCCGTCTGTGGTTATAGTTAACGAGGAAGATCGGTATATTGATCCGCGCCCTGCCTGCAGAGATTCCAACGCGAATGGGTCTGAAATGGCGAGAGATGCCGCCCTCGGTTCACTTAAGGCGACCAGGTCTATTCCGCCCGGCCTTTCACTATAGTAAATATATGCACCTGCCGAATCGGCGAAATCGTTAAAGCTCAGTGATTGAACTGTGGATGTGTTATATGAAGTCTCATCCCAGCTGGCCGAATAGGATCCCGAGTAGGTGAACGACCCTCCGTCCCCACCCTCACCGGAGTCGCTGGTGCTGAAGGAGGTACTGCCAAGGGAAGCCACCCTTACTCCTCCGCCAAACCGCGATACCAACTGGCCGATGTCCCCGAGAAAATAAACAGTAAAAAGGTTTTTCCTTTCATCCTCGATCTCCCATTCACGCCAAAGCAAAATAATTATCCGAGGCTGCCCTCGGGATACCAATCCAGATGCGCAGTATGCCTGACGGCGAAAGTCCGCACTAGGAACAAGCCGAACAAACCGACAGACCCAAGACTCAGGGTTAACCCCGTGAAACCCTGTGTACTCTTCTATGAGTAGGCTCCGATCGCTTTTAGTGTACCTGACCTTTCTCCGGGATTTATATTTTTAACAGCGATCCTTTGCGATGCAGTCTTCCAATTGGCTGCCCTGGCGGCCCTCTGCGTTAAAACTTTAATCTCTTTTGTGTAAACCGAGATCGCTTCACATGGGCAACGGTTCGCGATGACAGAGCGAACTGGATTTCGGATCAGCACGCCTAAGGCGTGATATGCGGAATGGGGTTGATTGAAGTTTTACCTGGAAACATAGATACCTGGATACGGGTTTTTGCCTGGCTCGTGCCTTTCCGCACCATGCAAACCGCACGGCTCCTGGGTGCTGGCTCCTGGGTACTGCTCTTAAAACGCTCCCCCAAATACAAAGTAGATCGAATGCTCATCCTTCGCCCACGCGAAGTCAAGGCGCACCTTGCCTATATGGTCGGGTGGGAGAGTCATACGCAACCCACCACCATAGGATGTTTCCGGGGACTGGAAAGAGTGATCGGTCGCCTCTCCCACTTCGGCGAAAGCTGCCCCACTGAAGATCCCGAACAGGCTCTGGCGAACCTCCCCTTGCACAACGTACATACTGTCACCCCTGAACCGGTTCGCGGAAAACCCTCTCAACTCGTAGGGCCCTCCCAGCCAATACCGGTACTGATAGCTGGGCTCACCCCACGACCCTGCCAGATGCACTCTCCCCGCTAACACCGTCCCGGGTGCTGGCGAGTAGTAGACACGGCTATCCACGTCAGCCTGGAAGAAGGTGTCGCTGCCCTGAAAGGTGGACAGGTAGTCAAAAACATACCTGATCGTCAGGTTGTGAAAAGTACCTGACGCCGGGCTGAGCTCACTGTCCCTGGAATCGTAAAACAGGCACATACCCAGATCGAGGGTTGCCTCCCTGTACTCGGGCGGAGCCAGGTCGTTTCCAATGACATCCCCTGGAATTGTGCCCCTGTACTCCAGAAACGGTCCAAAGGAGATCTTGTTTTTGTCAACAAACTTTAGAAAATATCTGGCCTGGTGAACGGTCCCTTCAAGATCTATCCTCTTTGAAGGATCGGAGTCCATCCCTTCGCCGTAGTAGGGCCTGGTAAAATCATCAACATCCAGCTCCAGATGAAAATAGGTGTCTTCTGTGACCCATTTTTTCAGGTTCAACACGACACTGTATTCACCCTCCGTGGAAAAAGCCAGAATGGTCTCGAAATTGTATCGGGGGGGCAGTTCACGTTCCAGGAAGACGGCTCCACCATAGATCATTCCAAATGTCGGCTCGTAGGCGACAATGGGCGACAGGGACACACCGATGCCCTCCCGAAGAGGGGCAAGCTCCCCATACTCCCCGAGCTCCTGTTCCATTCCGGTGTTATCAGCACTAAACCCCGATCCAGGATACGCCAGCAGGACAGTGAACAGGAACACCCCTGTCAAAACGATTGGCCTTGCGATTACCTTCGTCCCCCTTGATTACGCACCGCCTGCTAGCCCGGCCTATTCACGAGGTTCTTTTCCGTTCTGTCTGCGTTGCTGTGTCGTTCCCTTGTGCGGAATACTA